>JAJDND010000008.1 GCA_022340885.1 Desulfobacterales bacterium
TTTGAAAATCTGTAAAAAAAAATATTGAACGAAGATTACAAAAGACAAGGGTTTATGTCAAGCGAAGACTGGCAGAACCCATTGGAGTGCGCAAAGCAGAAAATCACAAATTAACCTTTGTCAAACAGTTAAAACATAAACCGATTCACTTCAAAAACGTTCGATCAGTTTGTCGATGAGATATGAACTCTCTCGCATTGCCTGTTCGCTGAACGGTCCGAACCAATCTGAGATTTTCTTGAATTCGGCAAGAAACGTTTGTTTATCTCCAGTTTTGACCATTTCAATATTTGTCGCCAGGGATTCGAGGTACTCCATTAAGAGCGCGCGCCTCTCCGGCGATGCAAAAATTATTTCAGCATAAAGTGATGGATCCTGAGCGAAGAGGCGGCCGACCATTCCGAGTTCAAGGCGATATATCGGGCTGGAAAATTCCAGCGTTCGCGGCAAATTGATTTGTTTGCGCCGAAGAAATTGACCGAAGGCAAAAGTAGCAAAATGTCGCACCGTCTGTACAATGGACATGATCTTGTCGTGTTCATCGGCATCGACTTGCAGTGTTATGCTTCCCCAGGCATTGAATTGGTCGATCAGCCACTGACAACCTGCGATATCCCTGCCGGGTGTTACCACAATTATTTGTTTGTCCATGGTCGAGGGGGTAGGGCCAAAAAGCGGATGAAATCCGATCACCGGACCTGGATGGGCTTCGAGCATAGCCGTGAGGGGAATTTTTTTTATGCTGGTGATATCCGCCAGTACACACTTTGGGGGCAAATGTGGGGCGATTTTCCGGACTACCGATACGGTGACTTCAATGGGAACACTGATCATTGCCAGTTCGATATCCCGGCAGAGCTCATCAACGTTCAGCCAGTCTTGAGTATCCAGGATTCGAACCTGGTATCCGGCGGCGGTAAACCATTGATGAAAATATTGCCCCATGCTTCCCAGCCCACCGACAAGAAGGACGGATGCCCCTGCGCGGACCCCTTTTCGCGCCATTTGTGCCGTCTGTTCAACCCGTGACTGGCGAAGAATTCGACGGTAAATTTCTTCAACATAATCCGGGTTGAGACCTGCTTTAAATCCTTGACTGCGGCGATGGGATATCAAATCTTCTTCCCTTGCGGGATGATAAACCGGTATATTGTGAGCTTTTTTGAGTTGAACGACGCGCTCGACTTCGGCCTGTCTTTCGGCAAGCAAAGAAACAATCTTTTGGTCGATGGCATCGAGTTGCAGCCTCAGGCGTTCGAGTTCATGATCAACATCATGATTTACAGATTGTTCATTGGGCGACGATACGGGTGTTTTAGAATTTTCGTTTTTCATAATTTTTGCTATAATAATTGAGTCTGTTTGATGGCGCTGATGATAATATTCGGTTTTTAAAGGCGTTGCCTTATAACATTTTTATTAGGTGCTTGGCAAGCATAAGTAAAACCTTTAAATGTGTCGGGGCAGGCATTTCAGGTTATACTTGCCTTTGTTGTTAAATAGAGGTAAACACCATTCATTACACCGCCACGAAGGCAAGCAAGGCGGGAATATATATAGAGTTTGGAGACTTCGCCACAATGGGAATATTGGAATTATGGAGTGTTGGAATAACGGGTTTAAATTTGAATTCCCCGCAGCTTGCAGCGCGGGATGAATTCAAATAAAGATAAGATCCTTATTTAAAGCGAAAGAGCGGTGCCGCAGCCCTCAGGGCTGTGGCAAGAATTCCGAAATACCCCGCAGCTTGCTGCGGGGATAGGAATTTTAGCCTTTCGCCAACTTAGCGGCATAGCCGCGTTTCATAAAATCGTTACACGATTTTATTGGCATTCTGTTAAAACAAATGTGTATGAAACCAATTAGAATCGTTTTGATTTTTACAATAGTTCTCTTTTTAACCGCATGCGCAATTAAACCGGTCCCGGAAAGAGTAGGGCCTTCGTATGCGCTTTTTTCCCGGGCTGAAAAAATGTTTCAGGCAAAATCTTACGAAAAGGCGCTTGCGGACTTTAATGAATATTTGCAGCGATATCCGGACGGACCGATGGCTGATGCCGCTTTAATGAATATGGGATCGATCTATATGGTGCTTGAGAAGTATCAACTGGCGCGCGGTGTATATCAGCGTCTCATCATAGAATATCCGAAAAGCCATTTTGTCCCTGACGCCCGGTTTGAAATTCTCCAAGTGTATTACAAGGAAGGCGATTATGGGACCGCCATAAAGCAGGCGACGGATTTTCTCAAACATACGACTTCCAGGGTTCATGCCCTCAAAACGTATCTGCTGCTTGGCGATGTCTATAAAGCCATGGGTTCTCCAAAAGACGCTGTCACGTACTACATCATGGCCCTTAAAAAATCAACGGATAAGGAAAAAGACAACATTACCGAAGTGTTGAAAGATGCTATACGGCAGATGGCACCTGAGGATATCGAATCTTTAATCGGCCGAGTCGAGGAGGACACCGCTAAAGCCTATCTTATGTTTCAGCTCGGGCTGGATTATGCCGAAGACGAACAGTATGATGAAGCATTAAAGGTCTTATCCGTCTATACTGAAAAATTTCCGCAACACGAAAATGTAGCGCAGGCTAAAATACTCATCGCTGATATCAATAAGCGATCTGTTTACAGCCGTTACACGATTGGGTGTTTGCTTCCGCTGAGCGGTTCTTTTGGTATATACGGGAACAGGGCGCTGAAAGGTATTGAACTCGCTTTTCATCAATTCAACGCATCAAACCCCGAGTCTCCCCTCAAAATAGTCGTTAAGGATACGGCGTCCGACCCGGTCAGGGCCGCGGCGGCTGTGAAAGAATTGTTCGAAGAGAACGTTGCCGCTATCATCGGGCCAATCATTGCCGCCGGTTCTGCTGCTAAAGCGGCGCAGGAATTCGGCATTCCGATAATCACCATGACACAAAAAGAAAATATCCCTGAAATCGGAGAATATGTTTTCAGAAATTTTATTACACCCGCGATGCAGGTTAAAGCGTTGGTTTCTTATGCGACAAAGGAGCTCGGTATCAGGGATTTCGCTATCCTTTATCCCAGGGAAAAGTATGGTGAAACATTTATGAATCTGTTTTGGGATGAAGTCATTGCCCATGAAGGCAAAGTGGTCGGTGTAGAGTCGTATAATCCCGATGGGACCGATTTTGCCGATCCCATTAAAAAGCTGGTAGGCCTTTATTATGACGTGCCTGATGATCTAAAAAATGTTGATAAAAAAATTGCTGGAAATGATCTCGATACAAAACTTAATGAAAATATAATTGAGAGCGAACTTTTACCTCTGGATGAAGACTCCGAAAGTTACGGCTCGGGGGAGAATGATAAGCCGGAGCCTATTGTCGATTTCGATGCACTCTTTATTCCCGATGCGCCAACAAAATCAGGACTGATTGTTCCTCAACTCGCTTTTTACGATGTTAACAATACCCGCTTGTTGGGCACCAATTTATGGCATTCCGAGAACCTGATCGATATGACCCGCCAATATATCCAGGGAGCGATAATGCCGGATGGATTTTTTGCCGGGAGCAGAATGGAAAATGTCAAAAAATTCGTTGCCGGATTTTCTAAAATATTTGATGAAAAGCCGGGATTCATAGAAGCGGTTTCTTATGATAGCGCCATGATTTTATTTCAGATAGTGAATCGGCCTGATATTCGATACAGAAGTGCCATTAAAAATGAACTCAAACGACCGGCAGGATTTCAAGGAGTGACTGGCCTGACCTCATTCGATTGGGATGGAGACGCTCAAAAAAACCTGTATCTTTTTAGGATAAGCGGTCAGCGGTTCGTAGAGTTGGAGCAACGGTAAGTCAATGAATTTCGCTTATAAAGCGTATAATTTTCTCAATATGGGGTTGTTTTTCGTTTTTTTCCCTTTTTTTTGGTCTTACTCTCGCCTATCCGGACGCTTCAAAGACAGTAGCGGTCAGCGTTTCGGTTTTTATCCCCCCTCGATCCTTGGCAAGATCAAGGGGTCACCGAGAATATGGATTCATGCTGCTTCAGTGGGGGAGGTAATCGGCGCGGAGGCGATAATCGAGTCTCTGGTGGGACTCATGCCGGATTGTGCCATAATTCTTTCCACAACAACGGAACACGGTCAGTTCCTGGCCCGCGACAAGTTCAGCTCTAAAGCGGCGTGCATATATGCGCCGCTTGATTTTTTTGTTTCGGTTCGCAGGGCGCTCTTAACTGTTCGACCGGATGTTTTAGTATGCATTGAAACCGAAATATGGCCGAACTGGTTGTTCACTGCCCGCAGGTTGGGTGTGAAGGTTGCCCTAATCAATGGAAGGATTTCTGTCAGGTCCTTCAGAGGATATTTAAAGATTCGATTTTTAATTCAAGAAGCTTTAAACCAGGTTGAAGCGTTCAGTATGATTCATAATGAAGATGCCCGGAGATTGATAATGCTAGGCGTCCCAGGGAACAGAATTGAAGTCAACGGAAACGCAAAGTATGACCTTCTGCTGCGTCGCGCTGACTCCCGCCTTAGAGAAAAAAATGAAAAGCTCTATAACTTAAAGGGGAACGAGCGGGTTTTGGTTGCCGGAAGCACCCGTGGTTCGGAACATGAAATTATACTGGATATTTATGAAAAAATTCTTAAAATCCTGCCTGAAACGATTCTGATTATCGCACCGAGACACATTAAAAAAGTCCGGCATGTTATTGATGCGGTTGTAAAAAGAGGGATTTCACATCAATTAAGAACAGAAATTAACAACCCCGATTCTCCGAGGACAGCCCCTATTGTCATTATTAACACCATCGGGGATTTGCAGTCTACTTACAGCATTGCTTCAGTCGTCTTTTGCGGCGGGAGTCTGGAACCATTGGGCGGACAGAATGTCCTTGAAGCGGCCGTATGGGGTAAACCCGTATTTTACGGTCCTTCGATGGAAGACTTTTTGGATGCCAAGGCGCTCCTCGATAAAACCGGCGGTGGTATTCAAGTCAAAGATAGCGAAGAGTTAACAAAAAAAATGCTTTATTATCTGGCAAATCCCGATAAAGCGGATGCCGTCGGCCGATTGGCCAGAGAGGCAGTCATATTAAACAAGGGGGCTGCCGGAAAGCATGCGGAAGTTATTCATCGGCTGCTTGGGAGGACCCCGCATCCGTAAAATTTATTTGTAATGGGTTAATCGCTGTTTTTGAGTGGTCCCTGACCTGTTGCACCCAGGACACTGAGCCATAATTTCCCTTTGGGGTCAATTTTTTTTCGCTTTCCTGCCGAGGCGCTCATAGGAATGTGGACAAAATGATTGTTCCACCGGCCGATTAACAGTTTTGTCTTTCCCGCCATCCCCGCATGGACGGCATCGCGCCCCAAAAAACTGCAAAAAACATTATCATTGGCATTTGCCGGCAGACTTCTTATCATGTAGCTGGGATCGATATACTTTAAGGATATATCCGTTCCTTTGGTATGAAAATATGACATGATGGTATGTTTAAGAAACAGTCCGATATCTTTGAGCCTGATGTTTCCGGATTCATCTTTTTCAGTGGTTTCATTTTCAAAAAACTTTTGACCGGCCCCTTCCGCCACAACGATCACCGCATGCCCTCTGAGATTCAAACGACTTTCAAGGGCGGCAAAAAATCCATTCGGTCCTTCGAGATCAAAATCCACTTCAGGTATCAGCACAAAATTGACGTCCTGTTGCGCAAGGGTGGCGGTTGCTGCAATGAAACCCGAATGCCTTCCCATTAACTTAATCAGGCCGATGCCGTTAGGATACCCCGATGATTCGCTATGGGCGCTTCTGATAGCCTGAGTAGCAACATCTACCGCGGTATCAAAGCCAAAAGACCGGGAAACCAGGTAAATATCATTATCAATGGTCTTCGGGATACCGATAACGCTTATTTTTAAACCTCTTTCCGTGATGACTTCGGCTATTTTTGTGGCAGCCATGAGCGTTCCGTCACCGCCGATCATAAATAGTATGCCGATGTTCAGTCGTTCGAGAGAGTCGACGATTTCATCGATTGACTGCGGACCTCTTGAAGATCCGAGGATCGAGCCGCCCATTTCGTGTATATTGGCGACGGTTTCGGGTTTGAGATCAATGATATCATGTCTGTATTTTGGAATAAAGCCCTGAAGGCCGTATTTAATACCGAAAATGTTTTGGACGCCGTATCCGTAAAAAAGCTCCAGGACAATGGCTCGAATAATATCGTTGAGACCCGGGCAAAGTCCACCGCATGTCACCAGGCCGCATCTGAGCTTGCTGGGATCGAAATACAGTTTTTCTCTTGGTCCGGCCACTTCAAATGAGATCAATTCTCTTCCTTCTTTGACCTTTTGAATAAGATTATTAAGATTAACATCCATCACAACCTTATCATCATCATTTACAAAAGCGAGGGCGCCTTTTTCTCCCCTTTTAATGGGTGATGGCACTCTGAGGGGACCAAGGGTCGGTATCGTGGTATCGATGTCTTCGAATATCATGATATCCTCTTCATTTATCATCTCCTGCGGGTTTACCCGCCTTTGGAAGGTTTACCCGAGGGGGGCATATTCCGTTATACGATTTTATGTCCCGTTGAATTTAAATTCGCCTTTACCCAGAATATCGTGAAGGTGCAAAATGCCTCGAGTTTTTCCTTTGGCATCAATGATGGGAAGTACGGTGATCTGGTGTTTTTCCATCATATTCAGGGCATCGTAGGCTGGCGAATTCAGGGCAACCGTCCGCGGGTTTTTGGTCATAACGTCTTCAACGTATAAATCGGCAATGGATTTTTTATCTGCAATCAAACGCCTTAAATCTCCATCGGTAATGATCCCGGCAAGGGTTTTGTTTGATCGAATAACCAGCGTCACACCCAGCTCCAGGCGGTTGATTTCCTTTACCGCATCTTCCATGGTGGTTCCTACGGAAACCTGCGGAACAGCGGCACCGGTTAACATGATATCTTTAACTTTGCTTGACAACCGCTGTCCCAAAATACCTCCTGGATGAATCTTTTTAAAATCGCTTGATTTGAAATGTTTTTTATTGATCAGGGCCACGGCGAGCGCATCTCCCATGGCAAGGAGGGCGGTTGAACTTGTGGTCGGTGCGAGTCCCATGGGGCACGCTTCTTTCTCGACTGCAACATCGATAACGATGTCACTGTTTTTCGCCAATGTTGAAGTTTTGTTTCCTGTAAATGCAATGATGGCGCATCCGATTTTTCTGATGCTCGGTATGAGTGAATTCAGCTCATCGGTTTCTCCACTATTGGAAAGTGCGATGAATATATCGTCGCTGTCTACAATGCCGAGATCACCATGCATGGCTTCGGATGGATGCAAAAAGAGAGACCGCGTTCCGGTGCTGTTCAATGTGGAGACAATTTTTCGTCCGATTAAGCCGGATTTGCCGATACCACTAAGAATGAGCCGGCCTTTGGAACGACAAATAAGTTCCACCATTTTAGGAAAGTTATCGTCAATACGTTCTGCAAGTTTCAGGATGCCTTCGGCTTCCATCTTCAGGACCTTTATGGCTTCTTCAATAATCATGTTGCATTTAATCCCTTTGGTTCTGGTTTAAACGGGGCTGGAAGCGGCACAGTGGACGCATCAAATATCCGGCGTATTATAGCATTTATTCACAATATTTCATCAATAATATCAAAATCAGTATATCCTGTTAAATTTGCGAAGAATATATGACAAATAACTTGTCAACTTTCAAATAAAAAATCAATAGGTCTTTTTTTGCTGATATGGAAAAAAACCTTATAAATTTTTTAAAAATATGGTTGACAAGCATTTTTTGTCTGTTTATATTGCGCCAACTTTTTCGAATGGCATGAAAAGGCCGGGAAAGTAGAAAAATCCTGGTCTTTTTTTTTAATTTTATTTTGGAAAGGGGGTGATTCCAATGGTTTGTACAACGGTTAGAAAGGGTTTTGATTGCCCTTTCATGACGTCGAAGGGATGTTCCTATAATGGCGGAGTTTGTCACGAGGTTGTCGAGCAGTGCAATGGTTGCAACAAAAGCGTAGAATATTCATCCAGATGGTATTGCACATCGTGCCCTGATCCTTCCTCAAAATGGAAGGTGGGAAGCTGCAATTTTGCATCGCATATTGCCAAAACCTCTTCTGCCAAGAATGCGAAACTCAATCCGCTCAAAGCATCCAAGAGAGGAAACCGGTAATGTCGCTTTCAATCTGCCAATGAACCCCGCTTGATGGCAAGCGGGGTTTTTTATCCATGCAATATAACTGGCCGTCGTATGTGCGTGCTTCTCATCCCCCCGATTTTTCAAGCTCTTTTAACTTGACATCGTTCAGGTTCGCACGCTAATATTTTATTCAAAAGTTCCGTGTTTTGCTGGGCAAACCGATAAAAAAGGTTGCGTATATCGACATCCATCAGGCTTCGCCATTCGGCTTTGACTTAATTAGAAAAGGACCGCATTTATGAATCCGATTGCTCAATCGCTCAACCAAACCATAGAAAACGACAACTCATGTCTTATGGAAATGCTCTCTGCGATGGGGAAAAAACTTTTTTTCCCAAAAGGAATTTTGAGTCAAAGCGCCGAAGCCAAGGAAAAAGCCCATAAGTTAAATGCAACCATTGGTATTGCCACCGAAAAAGGAAAAACCATGTACTTTCCTTCGGTGATGGATTCGATATGCAACATACGGCCCAGAGCCTCGATAACCTATGCCCCGTCTTTTGGGATCCCGGACCTGCGGAAGGCTTGGCATAATTCCTTATATTTAAAAAACCCTTCACTTACAGGAAAAACCATCAGTCTTCCGGTGGTGGCTTGCGGTATCACGCATTCTCTTAGCATGTTTGCGGATATGTGGTTGGACCCTGGCGATGTGATTATTTCCCCGGACATGATGTGGGGAAACTATAACATGATTTTCAATGTCAAAAAAGGAGCGACCATCACCCATTTCCCATTATTCAATGAAAACGGGGAATTTAATTTGACGGCCTTCGAAAGAACCGTCAAGAGTGAAGCGCAATACCGTGATAAAATAACTGTTTTGTTAAACTTTCCCAATAATCCCACCGGTTATTCAGTGACAGAAAATGAGGGGAGGGGCATCACTCAGATACTGACCGCCATTGCCGAAGCAGGAACTAACGTGATCGCGGTGACCGATGATGCTTACTTCGGACTTTTTTATGAAGAAGAAGTTTTGAAAGAGTCCCTTTTTGCAAGTCTTTGTGATCAGCATCCCAGGCTTCTTGCCGTAAAAGTCGACGGCGCTACAAAAGAGAATTTTGTCTGGGGCTTGCGAATCGGTTTTGTAACCTATGGATGCCGGCTTTCGGGCGATCCCGAACCGGTATATGATGCACTTGAAAAGAAGACGGCGGGATGCATCAGGGGATCCATTTCCAATGCATCACACCTGGCACAGACCATTGTACTAAAGTCCATGCTGGGCGATCACTTCAACGCTGAAAAACAAGAAAAGTTTGATATCCTTCAAAACAGGGCCAGGCGCGTTAAAAACGTGCTTTCAAATCCTGAATATGCTAAGGCTTGGACGGTTTATCCCTTTAACTCCGGCTATTTTATGTGCATCCATTTGAAAACCGTAAATGCCGAATCGCTTCGGTGTCATTTGCTTGAAAAATATGGCGTCGGGCTTATCTCCATCGGAGACAAGGATTTAAGAATCGCTTTCTCATGCCTGGAAGAGAGCGAAATCCCGGAGCTTTTCAATATAATTTTTCAGGGAGTAAAAGATTTGGAAAGTCAAACAGAGTAAAGCGATTTAAGTAAACGATTACCATGCCGGGACTATCTGATCTGTGGCACTTTTAAGCTTTTTAAAAAAGACATTCGGATCCGCTTCCGATGCCGACAAAGAGTTCTCTGCAGATATCTTCCTTGCCGGTAAATGGACGTTATATTTTATACTTATCGGTATTATCGCAGGAACTGGTTCCATTATTTTTATTTATTTGGGCCACCTCGGTACGCATTATTTTATGGAGCTTCTTGCAGGCTACCTTCCCCCGCAGGCAGCCGGTGAGCATCATATCTTCCCGCCGACGAACACACCGTTTAAACCCATCGTACTGTTATTTCTCCCGGCATTCGGAGGTCTTTTGAGCGGATGGCTGGTGTATACCTTTGCGCCGGAGGCAGAAGGCCACGGAACCGACGCGGCCATCGACGCCTACCATAGAAAAGGCGGTTTCATACGAGCCCGGGTTCCGATAATAAAGACCATCGCATCCGCACTTACCCTGACAACAGGCGGGTCAGGCGGACGCGAAGGGCCTATTGCCCAGATCGGTGCGGGATTTGGCTCTTTCCTGGCAACCTTATTGAAACTATCGGATCGTGAACGAAGAATCATGATGGCTGCGGGCGTCGGTGCCGGCATCGGAAGCATCTTTCGTGCGCCTCTGGCCGGAGGGCTTTTTGCAGCTGAAGTCTTGTATCGTGATCCCGAGTTTGAATCCGAGGTGGTCATACCCGCCGGCATTTCTTCGGTGGTGGCCTATTGTGTGTTTTGCCTGGTAAACGGATGGGGATCATTATTTCAATCCCCTGATTTTATATTCCAAAACCCGCTGGAATTGGGTCCCTATCTGGTGCTTGCGCTCGTCGTTGTGCTTGTTGGTGCTTTATATGTCAAATCATTTTACGGAACGGTACGCATATTTAAAGCCATTAAAATCCCCAATCACATAAAACCTGCCATTGGCGGACTGTTTACCGGTGTGATCGGTTTTTTCTTACCTCAGACCCTCGCTTTTGGCTATGGGTTTGCTCAGCAAGCCATATACAATGAATTGACGATACCATTTTTGCTTTTTCTTGCTTTCGGCAAAATATTTACAACATCGTTATCCATCGGGTCTGGCGGCAGCGGAGGGGTTTTCGGTCCTTCCATCGTTATCGGAGGGGCCCTTGGCGGTGTTGTGGGCAAAATCTTTCATCTGATCATGCCGACTGTGGTGACCGAGCCCGGCGCCTTTGTTATCGTGGGGATGGCCGGTTTTTTTGCAGCGGTTTCGAACGCACCGATTTCGACGATTTTGTTTATCAGCGAGATGACCAATTCGTATCACCTCCTCCTTCCCAGTCTCATGGTGTGTACGATATCTTATATGGCGGCCCGAAAATGGACGATTTATGACAAGCAGGTTAAAAGCAGAATCAACTCTCCGGCCCATGCGGGAGAATTTTTTGTGGATATCTTGCAAGCGATCCGGGTCAATGATCTGATGCATCTGGTAAAAAAGGTGGAAGTGATTCCCAGAGACATGACATTTGAGGATTTCAGAAAGTTTTTTTCGGAGTCAATGCAGCATTATTTCCCGGTTGTGGATCCGCTCAAAAGACTGGTGGGAATATTCTCCAGCACCGATATCAGAGCCATACTCTTTTCCAGGGAGATCGGCAGTCTTGTACTGATGAATGATGTTGCGACTTCCGACATTATACTGACAACGCCTTCGGAAGATCTGAATTCCGTTTTACTGAAATTTACCATTAAGAATATCGACAGCCTCCCCGTGGTCAGTGACGAAGATCACGGTATCCTTATCGGAATGCTGAATCGCAGGGAAGTCATCGCCTATTACAATGAACAGGTGCAAAAGAGAAAAAACAAAATTTGATCGTTAATATTTCACATCCACTAAAAATAATCCATGGGCAGGTGCTGTTATCCCGGCCAGATTTCTATTTTTTGAAGCGAGTATTTGTTTGAAGTCATCCGGCGTTATTTTGCCAACCCCGACATCCACAAGTGTGCCGACGATATTTCGTACCATAAATTTTAAAAATCCGTCGCCTTCTAATTTTAAAATCAGGTATTCGTCATGTGTTCTTGAAAGATCAGCGGTCATGATGCAGCGGACACTGTCTGATCTCGGGCTACCCGAACCCTCGAATGCCTTGAAATCATGTCGGCCGTTAATGCAATGCAGTGCACTTTCCATGGCCTCCAGATCGAGTTTTTTCCGTATATGCCAGGCATACTGCCTGTAAATAGCGGCAGGAAGAAGCCGGTTTAAGATTCTGTAATGATATGTCTTGCTCTTAACATCATATCTGGCGTGAAATTTAGCAAGCACGCTTTCACACGACGTTATGACAATATCTCTCGGTAAAAGACTGTTGAGTCCTTTTTGAAAGACCTCGGGCCCAAGCGAGGTGCTACATTTAAAATTTGCCGTTTGATTCAGGGCATGCACACCGGCATCCGTTCTGCCTGAGCCGGTTACGGAAATACGTTCCCCCGTCATTGTCGCCAGTGCGCCCTCTATTTCACCTTGGATGGTTCGGCCTTTAGCCTGTCGCTGCCAGCCGTGATAAGCACCGCCGTCGTATTCAATGGTAATTTTGAAGTTTTTCATGGGGCACCCGGGTTAAAGTCTTGGAATGCAGATTGACAACAATGTGCTATTCTGTCAAATAAAATTTAAGAATCAAAATTCTAATAAGGAAAATCAAAAATGGAAATTATCATGTGTCCTGGTTTTGAGGCTGCAGGGATTGCCGCCGGTCTAAAGAAAAAAGAAAAAAAAGATCTCGGTCTCATCTTTTCCAGGGTTCCGGCAACTGCCGCAGCCGGTGTATTTACTCGAAATCGTGTGAAAGCAGCCCCGGTAGTCCTCGATATAAAGCGAATCAAAGAGGGGATATGCCGGGCAGTTATTGTTAACAGCGGCAATGCCAACTGCTGCACCGGCGAACAGGGAATTCGAGATGCCGAAGCCATGGCTGCCTTGTCTGCAGCGGAACTCGGGATTTCAGAAGATCAGGTATTGGTGGCTTCCACAGGGGTAATCGGAGAACCAATGCCCATGGAGAAGATTGAATCAGCAATCCCCCGCCTCGTGGAATCACTCCGACCGGAAGGAATTCCGGATCTGGCGCGATCGATAATGACCACGGATACCGTTCCCAAAATTATTACGAAGCAGGGAGAAGTGGACAGAAAGACGTTTACCGTAACCGGTGTCGCCAAGGGTGCCGGAATGATCCGGCCGAATATGGCAACCATGCTTTGCTTTCTTTGTACCGATGTCAGCGCCCCTCCTGGGATTTTAAAAGAAATATTAAACAAAGCTGTGAATCGGTCATTTAACCGGATTACCATTGATGGAGATACCAGCACCAATGATATGGTTTTAGTGATGGCCAACGGGCTCTCGGGAGTTGATCTTCAGCAGCCTGCCCATAAAGATGTTTTTAAAAAGACATTGGATTCGATTCTTCTCGATTTGTCAAAACAACTGGTTAGAGACGGAGAAGGTGTGACAAAGCTGGTGGAGATCAACGTCCGGGGGACGTTCTCAAATACCGATGCCGAACGAATTGCAGATACGGTTGCCCACTCTCCATTGGTTAAAACGGCATTTTTCGGTGAAGATGCCAACTGGGGAAGAATTATGGGTGCCGTAGGCCGGGCGGGCGTTGATGTTGACCCGGCCAGGATCGATCTTTATTTCGACGATGTTCAAATGGTAAAATCCGGTGTGGGTTGCGGTAAAGCCGTTGAGGCTGAAGCTGCGAAAGTTCTTAAAAAACCGGAGTTTGCAGTAACCATTGATTTGAACCTCGGACAGGGTTTTGGATCCATGATTACCTGCGATTTTTCGGTGGATTATGTCAGGATTAATGCGGATTATAGATCTTAAAAACCATGGCTCTGATACGTCTGCAAAAATTTCTTTCCAAAGCCGGTATCTGTTCAAGAAGAAAAGGAGAGGAATACATCAAAGCCGGTTTTATACGGGTGAACAGCGCGGTAGTTACCGAACTGGGCACAAAGGTAGATCCGTTCAATGATCGGGTGGAATTCAAGGGAAAGGTGGTCAAACCGAAAAGTGAACTGTTATATATCGCACTCAACAAACCCAAAGGATACGTGACAAGCTGCAGTCAACCGGGTGAAAAGATTGTGCTTGATCTTATCGATATTCCTCAGCGTGTTTATCCTGTCGGCCGACTCGACAAGAACTCAACTGGCCTTTTAATCCTGACCAATGACGGGAATCTTCATCACAGGCTATTGCATCCTTCCTTTGATCATGAGAAGGAATACGATGTAACCGTATCGGAACCCATAACTGACGGCGCATTGGCAAAACTAGCCGATGGCATGCCAATGATGGGAACGAAAACAAGACCTGCAAGAGTCACAAGGATTTCTTCCAGACGTTTTCGCATCGTGCTCAGGGAAGGGAAAAACAGACAAATCAGACGTATGGTTCGAAAAGCAGGAAACCATGTTACGCGGTTAAGGCGGTTGCGGATTTCAAAGATAAGGCTGAAAAGGCTTGAAGAGGGCGCATGGCGTTATTTGACGGAAAAAGAAATTAAGTCGCTGACGACCTGAATCTGATTTTCAAACATATATTGACATTTTCATTTTGCTGGGTTAATGGAATTTTTAGAGACTTTTTAGTTTCAGCCCGAATAAACTGTAACTGATCGAAATCATAATCAAAGCTATTGTTCTCTTTAAATTCGTATGAAAAAAGTCGGTATCCCAAATGTCAAAATTGCTGTCATCGACAGTGACTTGTTGGTTCGTGATTTTGTGACGACTGTGTTGATGTATTGCGTCAACAGGGATGTGCTGTCTTTCGATAACGGTATGGCCGCCTGGAGATATGTACAGAGCGACGACGGCCCAGATATCATTATTTCAGAAGTTGCCGTTTCCGGATTGAATGGCTTTGAATTCCTTGCAAAATTCAAAGCCAGGCATCCATCTAAAAAATGCCTCCTCATGTCCGCAAACCCGGAGGATGAGCAAATTGCCAAGGAATCAGGCGCTGACGCTTTCCTGGCCAAGCCCGTCAGCGTCAATGATCTTTTTAAGGTTGTAGAGGCATTCGTTGTATAAAATCCATGGGTTTTGCAAAAAAAACCATTCCCCGGGATTTATTTGCCGACATACTCACCGTTTCTAAAAGAGCCTTTTAACGTCTTGCCTGAAGGGGAGGTCAGACTGCCTTTCCCGTTTAATTTGCCGTTTTTGAACTGCCCTTTGTATTTAAGGCCGTTTGGACGAACAAGAACTCCATAGCCATCTAGCATATTATTTTTAAATTCACCAACATATTTCCCGCCGTAATGCGTTGAAAGCGATCCCTTTCCATCCATTTTGCCGTTTTTAAAATGGCCGACATATGTATCACCGTTTGAGAAATTATATGTCCCCTGTCCGTTCGTGCAGTCTCCTTGGATACACCCCCCAAAAGCATTCAATGGAGAAAATAACAGCAAAAGAAGGCACGCCGTCGTTAAAAGTTTCATTGTTTGCTCTCCCATATTTATCATGTTCCTTATCCTGCTCTAATTGGCATAATGACAATGTTCACCCTTCGATTCATAGCGGCACTTGAAGATATGGGTTGTGATTCGCCATAACCGACGGTTTGTATTCTTGCGGGATCCACACCCCGCTGTACCAGTGCATTCTTGACTGCCGTGGCCCTTCTTTCGGACAACGCTTGATTGTAGGCTTCAGAGCCTGTCTGATCGGTATAGCCTTCAATCCGAATGGTTGTCTGCGGATACTTGTTAAGAATCCCGGCGACTCTGTCCATTTCACTATAAGCCCCCGGCTTGAGCGTCGAAGAGTCGAAGTCGAACAGAACTTCGGATTTAAATGTGGCGGTTAAAACATCCTGGGTTCTTTGGATGCTCGCCGCCTGGCTTTGGGCCATCGCCGCTCTCAGTTCCTGTTCCTGCCGGTCCATATAAGCACCGATCTGATTGCCCGAAATACCACCGATAATAGCTCCGAGTCCGGCACCAATAAGCGTTCCTGTCGTATTTCTCCCAATGGCCTGTCCCAAAATTGCTCCGCCTGCAGCGCCGATTAAAGCCCCTGTTTTCGAGCCTCTTTCTTGTTGTGTGGGACCTGCACAGGAAAAAATAGATGTTACGAGAGCAAGTCCGACAAGTACGGAATTAATTTTTTTCATCAATCAGCTCCTTTGATGTTTGCCATGCGCTAAAATTCGCATATTCCATTTGTATCAAAATATATTAACGCAAGCTTTATTGTCAAGAAGGCCTGTAAGCCAAAAACATTCAGAAAAATATACAAGTTACTGCAAAGAATTTAAAGGCTTGGCTCTGATAGAATCAAAGAAAAAGTGTAAACTTTTTTATTTTCTTAACGTCTATATGATTAAGACTCCTGAAGATTAAAAAGGGTTACTTGCATGGGTTAAAAAAATGATATAAATATGAATTATCTATCGAACCCGATATCATGCTTTTATGAGCATGATGAATGGATTTACAGATGAAAAGGCAGGCACTCTGCATAAATCAGCCGGAGATTAAGCTTTTGTATCAATTTTCAGCGAGATCGGAGAAAAAAGAGGCCCGAAGCTCAGGGGCCAAAAGAGAAGCCCCATCCATCTCGCTTAGAGATAAAGCATTAGTTGCCCGTGCTCAGCACGGCGATCGGGCGGCTTTCGGCGACTTGGTAAAAATGTATCAGGGTAAGGCCTATGCAATTGCTTACAGTATGTGTTCCGGCGATGGAGAAGAAGCCCGTGAACTTACCCAGGAGGCTTTCTTGCGGGCTTTTCAAAACTTGAAAAGCTTTCGAGGGAAATCGTCTTTTTATACCTGGTACTATCGCATTCTTGTAAATATATGTTTAGACCATCGGAGACGTCGCGGCAGATGGGATAAAATATTTTCCTTTTGGCGTAAAGTGCAGGATGAAAAAACAAATTCGGGCGAGAGGAATATCCAGTATCCGGGGCCACAAGGGCATTCCGATCCCATGACCGAGTTGAGCAACAAACAACTTGCCCAAGAAATCAGACAAGCTTTGGTGTCTCTTCCGGAAAAACAACGCGTGGTTTTTCAGCTCAAAGTGCTCCACGGAATGCAGATACGTGAAATCGCAGAAATAATGGGATCCGCTGAAGGGACTGTCAAAAGTCATCTCTTTCGGGCAACACAATTTATGAGACAAGCTTTGCAAGAATGGGTTCAGCCATAGGAGGTGAGCATATGAATCGGTGCCGTAAATGGCAGGAGACATTATGGTTGGATGTATATGGAGAATTACCGCCCCTGAAGCACGCGAAATGGAAACAGCATCTTGAGAGCTGCATTTCCTGTCGCCAAGAACGGACAAGATTGCTTCATTTGCTGAAAGATGTAAAAAAAACCATGCCCGAAGCATCGCTTTCCGGAAAGGACGCCGACGTCATTCACAATAATGTCATGGAAAAGTTGAACGCGCAGCGCAATAGAAAGACGTGGCGGCAACAGTCGTTTTTTAAAGGATATATCAAGCCCGTTTATGCACTGGCGGCATGTTGTGTGTTATTAGCGGCTTTTGGTTGGTTCGGTTTTAAAGAATTTCACCAGACGACCCGTGTCGGAACGATTCCCAGCATTGGGACGAATGAACAGTTGATCGCAAAAGATATGGATTTGCTGGAAAATCTGGACTTGTTGAAAGAAATGGATACGCTAAAAAAACTGAATCAGGTAATGGGAACTGGGAAAAAAACAACATAAGGACTTTTGCATTGGGTGGTTCGATGATAAAGCATATCTGGAGGTCGCATAAAAGATTCACATTACGAGTCACCCTCGTCGCGATGATGCTGATAATTTTTTGTTTTATTCCGGCTTTCAGTTGGAGCAGGTCCATAGATTTTTCTGAAGGCCACCGGTTCAAGAACACGCAAGATTACGACCGGGAGTTGTTGACGATTAATGGCGGGAGAATGTATCCATTAGACAATAGAAAGGATTGCGAAGCGTTTAACCAAAGAAGACCATACCTGCTTTTCATAAAAAATCACGGCAGAAATTATAACCGCCTGTCTCCTGAAGAGAAGACCAAGTTGCAGAGAAGATTAAGAGAGTGGGAGTCGTTGTCCCCGGAGAGAAAACGGATTCTGCGACATCGGATGGAAGAATATAACCGGATGCCGCCCCAGGAGCGCCACCTCTTTCGGCAGCGGTATCAAAGATGGCAACAGCTTACGCCTGACGAGCGAAATAGAATCCAGGAAAAACTCCGGCGGTGGGATAAACTGCCTCCGAGCGAAAAGGAACAGATCCGCAGGAGATTCCGCGAACCTTAATTTGAGACCACTTTAAGTGGTTTCAAAACTTTCAATCGGGTTTAAGGTCAAGGCAGACAGAGATTGAGCCCGAGAGGAGGTTTTGAAACCATTTTCTAATGAAAATGCTCGAGGATAAAATTCACACGACGGTTAACCGGCATAAGTGGAACAATAACAATTTCATAACCCAACATCTGATAGCTTTCTTTTAACAGCTGCTCCAGCTCCGACGCGATCTTTTCATCTTCCGATCTTACGCGGTCCATTTCGAAAGGGATCCTCTCGAAGAAAAAAATGTGTTCATACTGCCAAAATCGGCTCTTTCGAATGGGATCGGCCGGATCGAGCCCTTCATGTATGTAATATCCGATACTGTCCGGTATTGCTCTATCCAAATAAACTGTTTTATCTTTTGGCAGCAAACGTTCGATCTCGATCTTTTTGTACAGAATGTGGCGTTCGAATGATAAAATATCGGCTTTGATTTCTGTTAAGCTTTTCCCACTTTTAAGTCCTTTGTCGATATATCTTCGGGCAACTTCATGCACCACCGGACAGCCGAGCCGTTCAAGTTCCCGGATAACCGCAGTTTTCCCCGAGCATGGCGCACCGGTGATCACCTGCCATTTCGTTTGCTGCATGAACGGCTCCTATAAGTGGATTCAAAACCTTCAATCGGATTCAAATACTTGACGATGTTATCCTTTGGTTTTATTATTTTGTTTAAATGAAGATGATTTTAATCAATACTTTAAATATTTGAAATTTCCAACGATTAAATTTTTTGAACACGGGTGAAGACCGATTTTAAATATCTTTATATAATGAGACATTGCGGGTTGTTTCAATCTGTGAAAATCTGTGTCCGATTTTTTTAATATTATGAAATATGAAGGCCCCATATACAGGCCGCCCAGTGAGGCGGCATCTCTCTTGATCCAGGCCACTGTGGGCTGTCCGCATAACAGGTGCACATTCTGCATGGTCTATAAGAACGGCCCCCGGTACAAGGCCCGGGAGGTAAAAGATATCAAGACGGATATTTCCGAAGCCGGTGATCGATATGGGGATCGGGTTCAAACCCTGTTTTTCCCTGCAGGTAACACCATTGCCATGAAAACAGACGATCTTTGTGAGGTCCTTTCTTTTGCAAAAGAAAAATTTCCGACATTGCGACGAATCACGGTATACGGATCTTCACAATATATTCATAAAAAAGGGCCCAAAGATCTCAGGAGATTGGCGAATGCAGGTCTATCCAGAATCCATGTGGGCCTTGAATCCGGAGACGATCTGATCCTGAAACGGATCAAAAAAGGAACAACCCGGAAGGATCAAATAGAAGCCGGCAATTGGACCATGGATGCCGGTATCGAGCTAAGCCTTTATGTTATCCTGGGTATCGGCGGAAAGGAACGAACCGTTCCCCATGCCTTGGAGACGGCCGGTGTCTTGAATGAGATCGGGCCGGATTTTATTCGCCTTCGCACCTTTGTGCCCAAGATCAACACCCCGCTTTTAGCGGATGTACAGAGCGGATCGTTTCGAATGCTCGGCCCCCACGGGGTTTTGCAGGAGGCGGCTCTACTGATAAATGAAATACAGGCGTCACCCTATTTGACCAGCGATCATTATACCAATTACATCAATCTTGAAGGGCGGCTGCCTGATGAAAAAAGACAATTGCTCGAAAAGATTGATACGGCATTGAAACAGGATGAAAATTCGTTTAGACCTTTTTTCATCGGCACCGAATGAAAAAGCGAACGACATGAAATTAGAAGCCATCTCAAAATTAGGATTTTCGGTCGAGATCAAGGCGAAGCCGAGAGTCAACCCGAAGGCATACTCATGTATGTCGAGGACTTGAGTCGAGGACTCAACGCAGATATCGGACGAAAAGACTTTTTTGAGATGGCTTCTAATAGATCAGGCGGGTTTCCCTGTGGCGGGTTCATTTTTACAAACGCCGCCACCGAATGCACGTGCTTGAGTCTATCTTGAAATGTTTTGCAAAACCGGCGCGTACTTCAACCACGTATTTGACCGGCCCGTCGGACCGGTAACCTCTTTCGGACATGGGGGTTGCTGATTCAGCGATATTTAAGATGCATCCATCCGCTCCAATAAAAATGATATCCAAGGAGATCGGCGTATTTTTCATCCAAAATTCCCTGGGTTTCAGCCGCTTAAAAACGAATAGCATCCCTTTGTTGGTACTCAGATTTTTTCTTCCCATGAGCCCCTTCATTTGAGTTTCGGGCGTATCTGCAATTTCAACGGTAATGGATGCTTTAACGGACCCGTCGATACGAACGAAATCGAGTGCTCCGGCTGAATAATCGGAAAGGACCGGCGAGTTGTCCAGGTTTTTAGGAGAATAGCCTGCGCAGGCGATAAAGAGCATCATCAATGGAAATAAAATAAGTATCGCCGTTGGATGGAATGACTGTTTATGTTCGGACTTCATATACACTCGGAAGTAAATTTGTGGATTATTTCCTCTCCAGACAACTTCCGACGATCATATTTCCGCCTCTGCCGCATCACTCGACAATCTCAAGAAGATACTTTTTCCCAGCCTTTCCGGATGCCGCATTCAATATCGCCCGGATGGCATTCGCTGTTTTACCCTGTCTGCCGATGATTTTGCCCATGTCACTCTTTGCAACTCTGAGTTCCAATACAACAGTTTGGACACTTTCAATTTCATTCACCTGTACCTGTTCAGGGTTGTCTACCAGTGCTTGCACAATTTGAATTAATAGATTTTTCATGTGTTCGGTTTCCTCTTTTCGAAATTATCAGTGACAATGCCGATATCCAATTAAATATCAGGGAAGATGCTCTCCGACATTAAAAAGGTTGTTTGTACTAAATGGAAAGTTTTCCGCTTGCTGCCCAATTTTGCTGCTGGTGGTATCTATGCTTTCATCCTATCGGTTTTCTTTAACGGACTTTTTAAAGCGAAGAAGACCTATTGAAATTAATGTGATTTTCTGAGCCTTGTGCTGCTGTGTCACCTGCAATTTCCTTTTAGTGTTGAGCAATGGCATTCCAGAGCTTATCGGCTGGACTTCCGATCCAAAGCAAAGGCTGTCTTCCAAGGGTTCATATGGTAAAAATGCTATGAACGCCTCGCTGTCAATGTTGAGATTAGGCAGTCAGGGCGTGACGAGACCCTCCTTCCGGGTCACGGTCATTTCGATATCTTCGGGGAGGTCCTTTTTTCCGTCGTGATCTTAAAGTGAATTGTTTAACGTGCATGCGGATAGCCATGAGTTATTTTCCACCTTAAAACAGGCCGCCTCAATATTTTTAGAGATATATTTAACTCTCGGCTTTACAGGCTCTTATACAAATAATTAATGATTTAACTATACATTGTCAAGCTGGAAAATTGCAGACGTTTTTAAGCCTTATCGTACAAATATTCCCGAATTATTTATCGAAATGGTGGGGATTAAAATTTTAGCCAAAAATAAAGGAACTCAGAAAATTGTCTAAGTCCCTGTGATCATTATGGTAGTGGGGGCTGGATTCGAACCAACGACCTTCGGGTTATGAGATTGATTTATTGATGGATAAAATCAGTTAGTTATAGCGTTTTAAAGGGTTTAGGTTAATGAATCGTAATAAATCATAATGGATCGTAGAAGTCAAATGCACCCTATGCGCACCTAAAACCCTGTTGTTTCGACGCCGGGTTTTTCTTTGTGCACAAGCATATTTTTGATTTAAAAAAAATGAGAGATTAGCTAATATCGTAATAAGATATCACTGCCGCTGATCTGATTAAGGGAATTGCAGATAATTTGGTTGTGAAATGGAAGCTTCTTACAGATCAGTAGGAGTGATCAAAGGACCAGGTTGCTTCCATGTATGTAGGAGATGGACGAAACCGCTTCGCGGCAGCTTTAGCCCAGTTTTTTTAAGCATTTTTTTGAGGTTTAATATTTTTAAACCTCAGACCAATTTAATTTCAGTTAGTTTACGTGCTTGGAATTCATGCTTACA
>JAJDND010000010.1 GCA_022340885.1 Desulfobacterales bacterium
CGATCCACCCGGGCAAGCATCACCGCTACCCTCGAACCCATCACGGCCGGCATCATATCCTATCTTTTTTTAAATGAACGCATGGAGGCGGCTCAAATCGTCGGCGGCATCATTATTATTGCATCCATTATCATACTTCAATTACATCAGGAACAGGATAATAAAGCGCCAAGTATGATTCGAGCGCAGCGCCGCGCGGATCAGCCCTAGTGGCTCCTTTATTCCCCCAGGTATGCTTTCTTGACCTTTTCGTTTTTTAAAAGTGCCGCTGCGCTGTCTGTCAATACGATCCGGCCGGTTTCCATAACATAGCCGGTATTTGATATGCTCAGCGCCATGTGGGCATTCTGTTCTACCAGAAATATGGTCACCCCGTTTTTGTTTATCTCCAGAATGGTTTCAAAGATCTTCTCCACCAGTTTGGGAGCCAAGCCCAAAGACGGCTCATCCAGCAACAAGAGTTCGGGCCGCGCCATAAGGGCCCGTCCGATGGCCAGCATTTGCTGCTCCCCGCCGCTCAGGGTGCCGCCCAGCTGACGGGCTCGGTCCTTTAATCTCGGGAAAAGCCCGAATACCCATTCCATATCGCCGGCCACCTCAGCCTTGTCATTGCGCAAATAAGCGCCCATCTCCAGATTTTCAAGCGTTGTCATTCGTGCAAAGATCTGCCGCCCTTCGGGCGCCTGGGAAATCCCCTGAACAGCCACTTGCTCGGGCCGGAGACGGTGGATGGGACGGCCTTTGAAACGGATCTCCCCCCTGGCTGCACGCTGAACGCCGAATATCGTCAGCAAGGTGGTTGATTTGCCGGCACCGTTCGCACCGATTAAACAGGCGATATCGCCGGAAGGTATCGTGCAGGAAATGCCTTTCAAGGCATGAATGTTCCCGTAATACGTATGCACGTTCTTAAGTTCGAGAATCGACGGCTTGATAGCTCTCCTCCAATTCCCCAATGGTGTCTGTTTCAATGTCGGACAGTCCAAGTTTGCGACGCGTTGCAGGAATAAGACCCTCCGGACGTAAAACCATCATCACCGCCATTGCCAGACCGAATGCAAACATTCTATAATCTTGCAGTTCTCGAAATACTTCCGGAACGGCAATCAAAAGAACACCCGCCAGGATAACACCGGGGATGCTGCCCGCACCCCCTAACACCACAATGCAAAGGACAATACAGGATTCCATGAAAATAAAGAAGTTCGGATTGGTGTAACTCAGCTTGGCAGCAAAGAACGCCCCCGCCACCGAAGCAAAAGCGGCGCCCATCGCGTAAGCGAGCAATTTCAGCCAAGTGGTGGGAACCCCTGACAATTCCGCCGCCACCTCATCTTCACGGATGGCAACCCATGCGCGACCGATACGGGATTGATCCAGCCTTCGAACACCGATAACGGTCAACACGGCAATCAGCAATATAAAATAGTAAAGGGCGTGCAAAGATTTCAGCGAATACGTCGCCCACTCCAAACCGCTGTTGGAAAATGCCGGATACATGATCGACGGTTTGGCCATTCCAAGCAATCCGTTAGGCCCTTTTGTAAGACTGTCCCAATTATTTAAAACCAGACGGATAATTTCTCCGAAGCCCATGGTGACAATGGCCAGATAATCACCGCGCATCCGTAATGTGGGATACCCGATAACACAGCCGAGAATGGCCCCTAAAAGAATGCCGATGGGCAGACAGAGCCAAAAAGACATACCGAAATGCAGATTGAGCAGGGAGTAAGTATAGGCGCCCACCGCATAAAAAGCGATATACCCGAGATCCAGCAGCCCCGCGAGTCCGACCACGATATTCAGCCCCAGGCCCAGAACAATATAGATCAGGCACGTAATCCCCACATCCACCATGTAGTTGTTTGCCAACAACGGATACACTGCGACGGCAGCCAACAGTATGAGAGTCCAGTGTCTGACAGGAATTTTTTGAAATTGTTTTGTAACCCGGCGATTGAATGATTGGGGCCCGCCCAAAGTTTTTTGGTAGATGCTGCTTTGCCGCACCACCTGATTCAACATGCCCAGGGCAAGAACGCCGACAAAAACCCCCCACACGATAAAAGCTCTTTTAGCTTCAAAATGGGTGCCGGGGAAGCCGACCATCGGTAGTATAAGCACCCCCAGAAAGAGAGAATAGATGATAAATTTTTTGAATTCGCCGTTGCCCATTTCAGACCCTTGTTTCACTGACGTCCTCGCCGAGTATGCCGCTTGGCTTAAAGTAAAGCACCAGAATCAGGACGATGAAGGTCGTTACGTCTTTCCACGCGCTGGGCAAAAATGCCGACCAGGCCACCTCGACCCCGCCGATGATCATTCCGCCCAGCACGGCTCCGGGAATAGAACCGATACCCCCTAAAATAGCCGCGGCAAATGCCTTGATCATATAAATAAACCCCATGTCGAACCGGACCGATCCGTAATACATGCCGACCATAACCCCTGCCGCAGCGCCCAGGGCCGGGCCGATGATAAAGGTCACGCGAATGGTTCTGTCGATATTAATGCCCAGCATCCGGGCCATGACCTGGTTTTGGGCTGTCGCCCGCATGGCCTTTCCCAGTTTGGTCCAGTTGACGAACATATTCAATGCCACCATTAAAAGCAGTGACAATATGATAATAAAAACCTGTCCGTAAGTAATCCTGGCACCGATAATCGTAATGCCCTTCAAACCGAAAAGAGCCGGATAAGCCCGGTCGGAGACGCCCTGGCTGAGCATCATGCCGTTGGATAAAAAGATTGACATGCCCAAGGCGCTCAGAATCGCCGCCAGACGCGATGCATTGCGCAGTGGTTTGTAAGCCACATGCTCGATAGCAACGCCAAGGACCCCCACATAGGCCATGGCCATGCCGAAAACAAGAAATAACGTCAGGACAAAGTGTGTTTGGACAAAACCGTATTTTTGAAGGGCGGCCAGGACGATGAGGCCGATGAACGCACCGGCTGTAAACAACTCGCCATGGGCAAAATTGATCAGCTCGATTATACCGTAAACCATGGTATACCCCAGGGCGATCAAAGCATAGATGCTGCCCAGGAATAAAGCGTTGATCAGTTGTTGAACAAGAAAAGACGAGGTATCCATTCAAAGCCTGTGTTGTCTTGATGATTGTGTGAGTTTTTCCATCTATGCATGTAAAAATAGACCAGGGGCTTCCGGCCCCCGGCCTATTTAATTCGACACTAGAAGTATTTTTCCGTCATTGGATCCCAATACGGTACGAATTTTCCATCCTTGACAATCCAGATGATGTGCGCCAGCTTTCTGTCGCCTTTCTCGTCGAACTTGATTTTTCCGGACACACCGTTCCAGGTGTTGTCGCGGATGGTAGCGGCAACTTTGTTCGTGTCTGTTGTGCCGGCCTTCTTAACGGCTTCCATGAAAACCATGGCGGAATCATAGGCATAATATCCGTATGAACCAATGGCCTGGGCATTCCACATTTTCTTATAGGTTTTTTCAAAATTCCTTCGTTCCGGTGTGTCCGGAGCCTTGGCATATGTTAAAAACGTTCCTTCGGCCGCTTTTCCGCCCACCTCTATAAATTTGGGATGATAGACCGCATCTTCCGACAACAGTGTGGCCTTAATGCCCAATGCTTTGGCCTGTCTCACCATCAAGGACCCTTCGGGCTGATACACTCCCATGTAGATGGCATCGGGATTGAGCTTCTTTAGCTTGGTCAGCACGGCCGTAAAATCCTTGTCGCCGGGTGTAATGTGCTCCAACGCAACGATCTTGATCTTTTTATCTTCATTGACGAATTTGGTGATGTTTTCCGTCAGGCCCACGGTATAGGTCTGGCGATCGTCGATCAGCGCCAGGGTTTTGACTTTCAGGCCGTCTTCGAGAAATTTGACGGTTGACCAGGCCTGTACATCATCCCGGGGGCACATTCTGAAGATCTGCTTAAACCCTCGCGCGGTAACATCGGTATGGGTTGAAGCCGGTGTAATCTGTATGATGTTGGCTTCATTCAATGGTACCGAAGACGGAATGGTCGCGGATGAACAATAGGCACCGACAACCCCGTTCACACCCTGGTTGATCAGGTTGTTGGCGGCCATAGTCGCTTTGCCGCCGTCACAGGCGCTGTCACCCGGAATAACTTCGATTTTATACCCGGGAATACCGCCGGCTTTTTGAAATACGGCAACCGCTGTTTTAACACCCTGAAGGATGTCCGTACCGTCTTGTGCATAGGGTCCGGTCAAGGGACTCAGAGTTCCGATTTTAAGTGTCTTTGCCGCTGCCATGCTGGAAAATCCGACCGCTACCGCTAAGCACAGCACCAAAATTCCCATTTTTCTCATAGCTTACCTCCTACAGTTAGTTGTTAATAAATTGCCATATCAACCAAAAGATTCAACAATACCCCACCTTAATCGTTTAGGCCTTTGCTTTGACCTTGGTTCCCAAATAGGCTTCAATGACTTTCTCGTTCTGTTGGATCTCTTTGGGCTCACCCTGGGCGATTTTGTGGCCGTGGTCCAGAACAACCACCATTTCTGAAATCCCCATGACCAATCGCATATCATGTTCGACCAAGAAAATAGTCAGTCCTGTGTCACGCAGCTTTAAAATCAAATCCATCAATTCGGCGGTTTCACTCGGATTCATACCGGCCGCGGGTTCATCGAGAAGCAGCATTTCAGGTCGCGTCGCGACGGCTCTGGCAATCTCCAGGCGACGCTGATCCCCATAAGCCAAGTTTGACGCATATTCATTATGGTGATCGGCCAAACCCAGAAATTCAAGGGTCTCCATTGATTTTTCGATGATTTCTTTTTCCTCCCGAATGGCAAAGGGCGTGTTCAACAAAGCACGAAAGGCGCCGCTTTTGGTCCGGCAGTGCATACCGACCTGAACGTTCTCAAGAACCGTCATGGATTTAAACAGCCGAATATTTTGAAACGTCCGTGCGATGCCGTGCCTGATGATGCGGTTGCTTCTCAAATTGTTAAGTTTTTTACCTTGGTAGGAAATCGTTCCTTCACTGGGAGGATAAACACCGGTAATCATGTTGAAAACCGTGGTCTTACCGGCGCCGTTGGGTCCGATAAGGCTGAGGATCTTGCCTTTTGGGACTTCAACATCCAGCTTGTCGACAGCCAGAAGTCCGCCGAATCTTTTCGATACATTTTTTAGGGCTAAATCAATCATATTCGTTGAACGAAGCAAGCAATCAACATTCCTAAACCTTTTAAAAGTGCTTGCTGCAAGGTCTCTATAAAATGAATGATATTTAGTCAAGCGATAATATCGCGCTTGTCCAATTCTATTTCACCGGGACCTGCATATTTTTTGTCCGGCCTACAGGGGCAGCCATGTCCCAATCCCGGTTTCAACGGCTTTTTTAAAGATCATGGGCGCCACTGCCATGTCGTCCAGGGCCAAGCCCAAATTGGCGGTCATGGTCCGTTCGGATGCGGACTCTCTTCCGGGCTTTTGTCCGGAGACGAGTTCGCCCAAATCGGCATGAAGGGCCGGTATTTTTTGAAAATAGCCGTTCTGCTGGTATTGGCGAAGCTGTTGGGTGTCGTCCGTGCAAAACTTGTCCGATTCGCCCATGGCATCGGCATGCCAGTAGGAATCAAAGTCGACCAGCGAGGCAAAAGCCCCTGCATCCAGCCATCCTTTTTGAATCGTGGCATGGGGCGTTTTTAGAATCGGACCCGCGGTGACCACGATATCGCAACCGGTCACCGCTTCCCGGGGCGTGTTGACGCCAACGACTTCCAAATCAAACCGTGATCGGATTTCCTCGGCATAATCGGAAGCCGCCCTGGCATTGACATCGTAAGCCTTAACGCGCTTCAGCGGGAAAACAATGTTCAGCGCTTCGATGTTTGTCCGTCCCTGAACACCGCATCCCAGAACACCCACGGTCGATGATTCCGGCCGGGCCAGGTAGCGTGCCGACAGAGCCGTTGCTGCGCCGGTCCGCATGGCCGTGATCCATACGCAGTCCATGACCGATATCGGAAGACCGGTTTCGGGATCGTTAAGAATGAGCAAACCCGTAATATACGGCAGCCCTTTCTTATGATTTTCGGGAAAACCGCTGACCCATTTCACACCCGCCGATTTCATGGCCGGAATGTACGCGGGCATTGCGTGAATGAAGTTATCGCCCCCGCCCGGATGGATACCGGGTTTGGGGGGCATCTCGGTGAGTCCGTTGCCTTTTTCCCGAAAGGCGGTCTCCAAAGCATCGATGACGTCGGCCATCGCCAATCCTACGCTTTGAACATCATCCCTGGAAAGATAAAGAAGTCGGCCTGTTTTCATTTTACCTCCTTGTAATATGCCATCTGATTTGCTATTCAATGTCCGCCCATAAATGGTCTTTTTGCCCAATCTCTGCGTTATGCTCCAAAAAATAATCCTCGGAATATTTCAAATATGCCAGCGGTTATTTTTTTCGCATGCCTTGACCTTGAACAAAAATTTTCATTAATGGGCGGACATTGTTCATTTAATCATTCTTGAGGCGAACCCCTATTCGCATTTGCTTTATATCAACGGTAAGAAGTCTTTAAAATGACCCAAAAACGTCACGGCCTGCTTGAAATTCATCTGGCGGTATTGCTTTTCGGACTTGCCGGTCTGTTTGGGAAATTATTGTCATTATCCCCTTTTTTCATCGTCCTGGGTCGAACCTTTTTTGCCGCACTGACCTTGAGCGCCGCGCTCTTCTACTCTAAACCTCAAATTCGTCCAAAATCAAGGCAGGATCTGATAGTTCTTCTTTTCCTCGGCGTTTTATTGGCCATCCATTGGACAACTTTCTTTCACGCGATCCAGATCTCAACCGTTGCCGTGGGGCTGCTGACATTTTCGACATTTCCGGTTTTCGTCACCTTTATGGAGCCTTATTTTTTTAAAGAAAAATTGCGCCGCTTTGACATCCTGACAGCAGGATCAGTGGTATTAGGGCTGATTCTGGTTGTTCCGTCCTTCGATTTTAGGAACCATATCACCCAGGGTGCGTTTTGGGGGGTAATATCGGGATTCACTTTTGCCATATTATCCATACTCAATCGAAAGTACGTCGACACCTATCCACCCACATTGATTGCCTGTTATCAAAACTGGATGGCAACCCTGGTGCTGGTGCCATTTCTTTTTTTTAAAAAGCTTTCCATCCAGCCGATGGATTTTCTTTACCTGGCTTTCCTCGGGATATTCTGTACGGCAGTTGCCCATGTCCTCTTCATCAAAAGCCTTGTTCATATCAAAACACAACTGGCAAGCGTGACCGCATGTCTCGAACCGGTTTACGGCATTCTTTTTGCATTTGTCTTGCTCGGCGAGACACCGTCATTTCGAACGATCCTCGGCGGCGCCATCATACTCGGAACCATCACCATAGCAAGCATGAATCAGCGCTCAAGTGTCCATATAACCGCAAATAGACGCAAATGAAGGTAAATATCATTTTAATCTAACATTGAAACCCTGGTCCTCTGAGCCAAGTCAGAAATAATGGCTCTTTCTTGGAGCTTTGTGCCTAAAAATACAAATGCCAAGCACCAAATCACAAACAAATGATAAATTCCAATATCCAATATCCAAAACCTTTAAGGGCAAGGCCCGCCTGCGGCGGGATTTAGATTTTTGAATTTTGTTCATTGGGATTTGTTTGATATTTGGGTTTTGGTATTTGGGATTTCAACCAATAATCATCAACGGAGCAAATCCCGCCAGGGAATTACCAAGGCTGAGCCCTCTGGAATCAAATTCTTTACTCATGCTCATCCTTGGTTTCCCGATCCGGATCGACATGAATGATGATGCGACTGAAATTTCCCACATCTTCGATCAAACATTCTTCCACTGCTTTTGCAATCTTGTGCCCCTCAGATACCGTCAATCCACCATCGACAACGATATGTATTTCCATTTGATAAAAACCGCCGGAAGTCCGAACGCGCAAATCATGGGTACCGGAAACGCCGTTCACGGATAAGGCACACTGTTTTATTTTACCGATGACTTCAGGTTGAGGAGCGGTATCCGTAAACTCGCGCAACGCGTCTCTTAAAATCTCCAGACCGACTTTTACGACGAAAAAGGATACCAGAAGGGCTGCATAAGCATCGAGAATATGCCATGAGGGTTCTATCAGAGTCGCGCCAACCCCTATGAACACAGCGATTGAGGATAGCGCATCGGACCGGTGATGCCATGCATTGGCCACGATCAACTGGCTTCTGATACGCCGGGCAACACGAATGGTGTAATGATACAGGGCTTCTTTCAGTACGATCGATATCCCGGCGCCTGACAGCGCCAAGAGTGTCGGATGGTATTCTTTATGATGATAAATCGTCAGGGAAGCGTTGATGCCAAGATAAAGTGCCGTTGCCACCAGGGCAAGGCCAACGATGGTGGATGCCAGGGTTTCCAGACGGGCATGTCCGAAATGATGTGTCTTATCAGGGGGTTTATGGCTGATCCTAAGACCGACAAGAACCACGGCATCGGTAAAAAGATCTGAGATGGAATGAACCGCATCGGCAATCAGCGCTTGACTGTTGCCAACGATACCGGCAACGAACTTGAGGAGAATTAATAAGGTATTCACCACGACGCCGACAAGTGTCACCCTTTTGCCGGCGTCCGGCGATATAACATTCGATTCAGGCATCTTTTTTGTTTTTGAGGGACTTCTCTCTGCAGAAACCATTCATCGTTCAAATAAAATCGTGTAACGATTTTATGAAACGCGGCTATGCCGCTAAGTTGGCGAAAGGCTAAAATTCCTATCCCCGCAGCAAGCTGCGGGGTATTTCGGAATTTTTGCCACAGCCCTGAGGACTGCGGCACCGCACTTTCGCTTTAAATGGTGAAACCTAAGTTGAGCCTTTCAAATTATTGAAATTCGAAACGCTCAACTTAGGTGAAAATTTATTCCAGCATTGTGCGGATGTAAAGATATTTTTGAAGGATCGCAAAATCAAATAGTCAGCAGGTTTGAGTGTGGAATGCGGAAGCGGAAAGAAATACATCGCAAGTTCGCCGCGGTGAAACGAACTTGTCCATCGCTATTTTGTGGCAGGGATTTCTCCGTATCTGGAGGATTTATTACACCTAAGCTGAGCGATTTTCAAGTTTGCCGCAGATACAAGGAAGATGTTGTTTCGCTATAGTCGTCTATGCGGAACGACATCTGACACAGTAGATGTGGTGAAATTGGAAATCCCGAAGGGTTTCAAATTATTGAAATTCA
>JAJDND010000019.1 GCA_022340885.1 Desulfobacterales bacterium
GGGTGTTTTCTTTGTTGACACTTTGTATCAGTGGAATGGATAATCTTTTATTGAAGGCATTCATTCTTTCCTTTCTGGGAACTAAAAGCGCTAATGCGGGCGTTTTGCTGGAGGCTTCTGTAAGCCCTTGTCTAACTATCAGGGGAGGTTATAGGTGAAATGAAAAAACAGCTAAAAAGTAAGAAAAATATAATAATTTCTTTAGGTCTTCTTGCGCTGATTGTTTCGGCTTTCTCGGGTTGCGCGGGTCCTAAAAAAAATTCCCCATTTCAAATGGATATGATCCTTGCAAGGGCCGGTTTTCAGCTACACGAAGCTAAGACACCTAAACAACTCGATTTTCTTAAAACAATGCCCCAGAATGAGATTGTTCACAAACCATACAACGGAAAAATGTATTATTTTTATGCGGACGGATCTTCATGTCAGTGCGTTTATGTGGGTGATGAACAGGCTTATCAGCGTCTCAAGCAGTCGATTAAAGCAGAACAAATGGATGAAAAAATCGCGACAACCAGCAATGCAGCCCAGGACGAGATGGAAAGCCTCGATCCGGAGTCCAACAACCCTTTTAATGTCCAAGGCCATCTTCCCTGATTTATATGGAATATGGGTGCCAACATTTATTTGCTCAAAGCTTGACCTGAATAACAGCTTATGTTAGTTAGTGTCCATCCATAAATGGTCTTTTTGCCCAATCTCTGCGTTATGCTCAAAAAATAATCCTCGGAATATCAATTATATGCCCGCGGTTATTTTTTTCGCATGCCTTGATCTTGAACAAAAATCCTCATTTATGGATGGACACTAGATAAAAGAACTTTTTAACTACGACACTTTATTCTTGCAAAGCAAACCGGGTGCTTTGCACCCGGATGCACGTTCAGCGTCGAAAGTACCGACCCGCCCGCCTCGCAAGCGAGAGCGTTGCGGACAGGCGTGCTTTTGCCTTTGTCCGCCATAAAACAGCGGACAAATTCAAGCCACCCGCTTCGCGGGTGGTGGTTGACTCAGCGTATTTGAATGGATCCACTACAAAGACAATCCACTGGAACTTCCGGCTACCTTCATCGAATATTTCAGTCTATTTTCCCCGAACCAATAATTCCAAAATCCGATCGAGAGCGCAGACGCTATCTCATCAAGAATCTGTTTCTTCATTTTAGGCCTTCGACTGTTCCGGAAAAAACCCTGAAATTTTCCCTGACATGGGGGTTGGGCGGAATGGCTGCTGTCCTTATATTCTTGCAAATTGGAACAGGCCTGTTATTAAAGTTTGTGTACGTGCCGACTCCTTTGGGTGCCTATAAATCCATCCTGGTGTTGAGCCACTCGGTGATGTTCGGACGACTGCTTCGCAACATTCACCACTGGGGTGCCAACTTTCTGGTGCTGATTATATTTCTGCACATGCTGCGGGTGTTTTTTACCGGCGCGTTTCATCCGCCGCGACAGTTTACCTGGGTTGTCGGTCTGGGATTGTTCAGTCTGGTGTTAACCGCCAATTTCACAGGATACTTGTTGCCTTACGACCAGTTGGCTTACTGGGCGGTGACGGTATCCACCGGTATGCTGGAATACATTCCCGTCGTGGGCGGTCTCTTGCAAGAAATCATTCGTGGTGGCAACGAAATTGGTCCGGCTACGCTAAACATATTTTTTGCCATACACACGGCTGTGGTCCCGATGGGACTGATCATACTGATGGCCTTTCATTTTTGGAGAATCCGAAAGGCAGGCGGCTTGGTTATTCCCAAGGCACCGGGAGAAGAGATTGAAGAAAGACCGAATCGAGTACCGACAATGCCTAATCTGCTTCTCCGTGAATTAGTGGTGACCGTGGTGATTATCGCGGTTGTAATGCTGGTGTCGGTTTCGTTTGATGCCCCTTTAGGGAACTCGGCAAATCCCGGCTTGAGTCCCAATCCCACCAAAGCACCATGGTATTTTGCCGGGCCTCAAGAACTCCTGCTTCACCTTCACCCGGTGTTTGCGGTGTTTATCATTCCATTGGTTTTGGGTGTTGCATTGATGGGGATACCCTATATGAAATATGATACCGATGCAGCAGGTGTCTGGTTTGTTTCTGTAAAGGGACGCAGGATTACCCTGATCGCTGCTGTTATCGTGATAATCGCTGCACCGATGGGAATTCTTGCAGACGAGTTTCTGATCGATTTTGTTGCCCGCCTGCATGGTGTTCCGGCAATTATCGGCAACGGAGTCATTCCGTTCGCGCTTATTTTTTTGGGATGTGCAGGATTTTACATCCTAATAAAACACCGGTATTCTGCCACGAGCAGTGAAGTCGTTCAGGCAATTTTTGTACTTATTTTGTTCGTATTCCTCATATTGACGATCACGGGGATTTGGTTCAGGGGGCCGGGGATGAAATTGACGTGGCCGTTTTGATCGATTCCCTCTGATAAGGGCGAAAATGTAATCATCATGCCTAAATCGAAAAAACAACATAACATAAATGAAACCGAACCAATATCCTCCCGCCGCTCTTTTCTGTTCATCTTTTGGATTGGCCTGGGTATTGTCGCTTTTATCGAATTTATCGCCGTCGTTACTGCATTTCTCCTTCCTCGTAAAAAAAAGGCAAAAGCCGGCGATTTTGGGGCCGTCATCGACGCCGGCCCGGTGGACGGGTTCGCCAAAGAATCTGTAACAGCATTCATAAGGGGCAAGTTCTATTTGTGCAGATTGCAAGACGGCGGTTTTCTGGCGGTTTCGCGAAAATGCACCCACCTCGGTTGTACTGTTCCCTGGTTGGACAAAGAGAAGAAATTTGTCTGCCCTTGCCACGCATCGGCATTTGATATCACAGGAGAAGTGATCAGTCCGCCGGCTCCCCGCGCCTTGGACATTTATCATTTATATATCGAGAACAGCATCGTTAAAGTGAACACCGGTAAGCGGATAAAACGAAGTGATTTTCGTACTGACCAGGTAGTGTACGATAAAAAGGCTCAAATATGAAGAGATGGAAAATTACCGGTGTGGTTGCCACTGCCGTCATCGTTCTTTCTATACCTTTTTATCTTCTGAGACAACAGTATGTATCTCCGGGTCCGGATGGTGTTCGAACGGCACCGGCACCGACCTTTGTCGGTACACGGAAATGCATGGACTGTCACAAAGCAGAATACGACAAATGGCGGGATTCTCATCACGACCATGCCATGGCGCCTGCAAACGAGAACACTGTATTAGGAGATTTTGACAACACAGTTTTTGAAAGCCATGGGATTGTTTCTCGATTTTATCGAAAGAACGGGAGGTTTTTTGTTCACACTCAGGGATTAAACGGAAGGATGGGTGATTTTGAGATCTCGTACACCTTTGGCTGGTTTCCGCTTCAACAATACCTTGTTCCTTTTCCCGGCGGCCGTTTACAATGTCTTCCTCTCGCCTGGGATGCAAGAGAGAAAAAGTGGTATCTTCTTTATCCGAAGGAACTCTTAAACCCAAAAGACTGGTTGTATTGGACAAACGCAGGACAAAACTGGAACGGTATGTGTGCCGAGTGTCATTCTACGAATTTAAAAAAAAACTATGATTTGAAAACCGATACATATCAAACCACCTGGTCGGACATCAATGTGGGGTGTGAAGCCTGTCACGGGCCGGGGTCCCGCCACGTGGAATGGGCCCAAATGCCGGATATGGCCCGACCCCAGGTGGAGAGTTACGATTTGGTGGTCAAAACCTCCGGCATCGATTCGCGTAAACTGGTGGAACTTTGTGCGCCATGTCACTCGCGAAGGGCGGCACTCGGAGATTACACCCATGAAGAAGCCGACTTTCTGGACACCATGCTGCCCAGTCTGCTTGCCGAAAATTTGTATTTTGCCGATGGTCAGATCCTGGGAGAAGATTATGTTTACGGATCGTTTACCCAGAGTAAAATGTATCACCGGGACGTGCGCTGCAGCGACTGCCACGATGTCCACAGCATAAAATTGGTCAAAAAGGGAAACGACCTCTGTTTGCAGTGTCACCGGGCAAAAGAGTATGACACAAAAGCGCATCATTTTCACAAAAAAAAAGGCGAAAAAGGAGAGCCCATCACATCCAAAAACGGCAGAGTATTGTTTACCGTTGGTGCCGGTGCCGAATGCGTCCAGTGCCACATGCCCGGCCGCACCTATATGGGGATTGATTACCGGCCGGATCACAGTTTTCGGGTGCCGCGTCCCGACTTGAGTGTTGAAATAGGTGTGCCCAACGCCTGCAACCGGTGTCACGTCGATAAAAGCGCTCAATGGTCCGATCAGACCATCACCAAGTGGTACGGGCCCGGCCGAAAACAGCACTATGGCAGCATCATCGACGCCGGGCGCAAAGAGCAGTCCGATGCCCGTCGAGACCTCATCCGACTGGCCGGAGATCCGCTCTACCCCGTCATTGTGAGAGCGACGGCCATATCCCTGTTAACAGCCTACCCGGGAAAGGATACTCTCCAAGCCATGAAGCTGGCATTAATGGACGACGAAGCACTGATCCGTCGAACAGCGGCGGAAAGTATCGCTCCAAACAGCCAAAAAGAAATGACCGAACTCATTGCACCTTTGCTCTATGATCCCGTGAAGGCGGTGCGTATCGAAGCCGCCCGCCGGCTGGTCGAGGAACCTTCCTGGCACCCGCCCCCTGACCGGGAGAAGATTTTTAAAGCCGTTTTGAAGGAATTTATAGCATCCATGGAATATTCTGCCGACTTTGCCTCTGGCCGGTATAACCTGGGCAATCTCTACGCTTCAATGAACCGGCCGAAGGAAGCCATCCGAAATTATCTGGCCGCCATTAAAATCGATGACCTGTTTTATCCGGCAAAGGTCAACCTGGCCATGTTTTACAATAAGATAGGCGAGAATGACAAAGCAGAAGTACTGCTGCGTGAAGTGGTAAAATTACATCCGGAATTGTATGACATTTCATACTCTTTGGGACTTTTACTGGTAGAAATGAAGAAATACGATTCAGCTGCTGTCTATCTGAAAAAAGCAGCAGAAGGCATGCCGGAGCGTTCACGTGTTCAGTACAATCTCGGTTTACTGTTGCAGTATTTAAAAAAAGATACAGAAGCAGAAGGTGCATTGCTCAAGGCATTGAAAATAGAACCTGACAATATGGATTATTTGTATGCCTTGTGCGATTTTTATTTTAAAAGAGGAAAACTACAAAAAGCCAAAAATATCGCCAAACAAATGGTTGCGAAACACCCCGACAAGTCCATTGCAAAAGAACTGCTTGGTATTATTGAAAGGAATTCGACAGAATCGAACAAATAGGAGAAAATGGCAGAGAGCATTGTCTGTTTTCTATGAAATTAACAACAGAATAGATTCCGTGCTCGAACATGAGTTCACTATCCGTATAGACAAGTGATAAAAAGAGATTGTCTTACAAAAATGGTCCGCAATTGGGTACTTTTACACATAGGAGAAATTTAATGAAAAGAAGTTTTATTAAATGGCTTGGGTATTTGTTTTTTTTCGTTTTTCTGATTATTTCTTGCGCCGGGACCGAGCTCACCCACAAACAAGTAAATGAGGCCTACAAAGGAAAACCCGTGTCCAATATTCTTGTCATTGCGATAACGGGCAATGAAGATTCTAGAAGATCTTTTGAGCGAAAATTCGTTGCACAATTAAAATCAGTCGGCGTTGAAGCGATTTCAAGTGAACAGGCCATACCGATGCCCCCGGATTTAGAACTGAAAAAAGAGGCGATTGAGAATGCTGTCAGCCGTTTCAAAAATGATGCTGTACTCATTACTCATTTGATTGGCAAAGAAGAGAAAGAAACTTTTGTACGAGGTGGCGGTTATTACGGTTATTATCATAGCCGATACATGGGCAGTTATTCGCATGATCCGGGTTATTCAAACACAAGCAAAACCGTCCGGTTGGAAACAAACTTGTACGATGTAAAAACAGAACAGCTCATTTGGTCCGGGCAATCAAAAACCATTAGCAAAGACTCAAAAGGTCAAATCATTGACGATGTGATCAAGGTTGTAATTAAAGATTTACAAAATAACAAATTGATTTCGCCAAAATGAATGTAACTCTATGCTAACGAATCAAATGTTATTATCGTGGTACGCCCGGCTGGGTTCGAACCAGCGGCTTCCAGCTCCGAAGATTGATTTATTGATAAATGAAATCAATTGGTTATAGTGTTTTAAAGGGTTTAGTTTAATGAATCGTAACAAATCATAATAAATCGTAATTGTCAAATGCACCCTATGCGCACCCAAAACCCGGTTGCTTCGGCACCGGGTTTTTCTTTGTGTACAAGCATATTTTTGATTTAAAAAAATGAGAGATTAGCCAATATCGTAATAAGATATTACTACCGCTGATCTGATTAAGGGAATTGCAGATAATTTGGTTCTGAAAACCTGACATCTCTTGATAAACACACAAGGTGAGTCTGATTTATGCTCATTAGTATATCATATTATCATCAAGGGATATATTTATAGTCTTGGATCAATATGACCCGGACCTCCACATTCTGGTGTATAACACGTAACGTTCAGAAAATCACATTTCTCATTGCATTGTGAACATGTGTCTGGCGGACTTGAAGCAGTGATGAGGAATCCGCATTTAGAACATTTCCAGTAAGTTTGGTTGCATTTAGGACATATATCTCCTTTAAATTTCCCATCAGCAGTATAGCCACAGTGAGCACACGAATATTCTTCTTGATTATTCACCATTTTTGTAAACCTCCCTTCTCAACTCAATTAATTTTAAAGAAAATTTAATATCAATAAAGTATAGTACAATTAAATAGTCAAAACCTCAAGAAGGTTACAGAAAATTGTTTTTTACTCCTGCATGTGTCGTTTTATAATCTTTAGATTTCGATTGCTTGCCTTCGTTCACTTCACCATCAAGTAAATTCCAACCAAGCTTTTTTTCAAAAATAAACCACATTTTTCCCTAACTAAAAATAAAAATCTCCTCCTCCAAATATATAAATTCATGTAAAGAACCCCGATATATCCAATCATTATCATTTAAGCATTCAAATACAAACAAAAGGAGGTGAAAATTGAATAAAATGAATTGGAAGTTCTTTAAGGTAGTAACATTGATTCTTGTGATTTTCGTGTCAGGGCTTGCTCTTTATATCCATCAAGAGAGCGCAGACTTTGACCCAATTAAGGAAATTCAACGATTAAAATCAGAAAACAAAAGGGATGATGCACTGGATATGGTCAAGTTTTTCAAAGAAAATGAACAAGCAAACCCTGATGAAATCAAAGCCCTTGATATAGATCTCGAATACAGCACGGCAGAGAAATTTAATCTCTCGTCTGGGACGGTTTATTTAAAGGGCAAGTCTATGACAAACAGAAACATCAATTCAAATTGTCCATGGAATCGCCGGTGGATGATCCGCTTAAAACCATTGAAAGTTTCAACCGCCAGTTTCAACTTAAAGAACCGGAACGCTCGGCGGTCGAACGGGCGTGACCACAGGAAATGGGCGACACCATGTTTCATATAGTAAATGCCTATACTCGAGCTTCACAATTTTCGGAGTTATCTGCAGAGAGTTCATATCAACTTCAAAGGGTCGGAGGGAATATTCTGGGGATGCTCAATTGATGAAAAGGGTTGGGATTTGATCCGGTGTTATGGGGATTTCTGCCGGATCAGATCCTGCCCTTTTTTTAATGTACAAATATGCTGGAAATATCTTAAAATTATGAATCTTCGAAAATAGCATTGGTTCTAAGTTGGGGTGTTCCGAATGATACCTCGTTATTTCTTAACGGATTTGGCTTCCTCCATTTCTTTCAGCTTGCGCCGCAAAACCTTGCCGACAGCACTCTTGGGAAGCTCGTCGATAAATTCTATAATCTTGGGAACCTTGTAAGGCGCGAGATTCTTCCTGCAGTAGGTGATAACTTCTTCCTCGGAAAGGGTTTCCCCTTTTTTGACAACCACAAAAGCCTTGACCGTCTCACCCCGGTAGTCGTCATGGATGCCGATGGTGCAAGCTTCCAGTATTTTCGGGTGATCAAAGAGAACACCATCCAGCTCGACTGGATAAATATTATAGCCTCCTGCAATGATCAGGTCTTTCTTGCGATCGATAATCTTTAGATAACCGTCTTCATCAAAGCAACCCATATCGCCGGAATATAACCATCCATCCTTGAGAACTTTCGCAGTCTCCTCAGGATTCTTGTAATAACCCGTCATAATTTGCGGCCCCTTGATGACGATCTCACCGACTTCGCCGATGGGAATTTCTTTCTCCTCCATGTCATTGACGTCTACAATCTTGATGTCTGTATCTGGTATGGGAAGGCCGACGGTTCCCGGTTTGATAGTTCCACACCAGGGATTACTAGTGACAAAGGGTGCGGTTTCGGTTAATCCATAGGCTTCACACATCATCGCACCGGTACAATCCTTCAAATCCCTGATCGTGTCAGCCGCCAGCGGTGCCGCCCCTGAAAAAAAACCTTTTATAAACGAAAGGTCTATCTTGCGAAAGTCTGGATCAGCCAGTAAGCCGATATAAATTGTGGGAACGCCGGGCAGGATTGTAGGCCTGTACTTTTTGAGGATTTCAATATTAATTTTCGGTTCCGGCCGGGGGACAAGAATATCCTCCCAGGCCTGCCAGATGGGAATATTCTGGGTGACCGTAAAACCAGCGATATGAAATACCGGGAAGTTGCCAACGGTTTTTTCTTCTCCGGGCTTAAGATCAGAGAACCAGGCAACAGC
>JAJDND010000023.1 GCA_022340885.1 Desulfobacterales bacterium
AAAGAAATCGGCCTTAAAATAGACCAAACCCTGACCCAAGATGCCACGGGAACCATGGTCATGCTGGAATTCGAGGCGATGCAGATTCCGCGGGTGAAAACAGAGATTTCAGCCCAATACGTCGATCATAATCTGCTGCAAACCGATTTTAAAAATGCCGACGATCACTTGTTTTTATGGAGCTGCTGTCAAAAGTTCGGTGTCTGGTACAGCCGCCCGGGAAACGGGGTGAGCCATCCGGTTCACATGGAACGGTTCGGGGTCCCGGGAAAAACCATGCTGGGGTCGGACAGCCATAGCACGGCGGCCGGATCACTGGGAATGCTCGCCATGGGAGCCGGCGGTCTGGAAGTGGCCATGGCCATGGCTGGAGAACCGGTCTATATTAAAATGCCCAAAATAATGGGCGTTCGGCTGACCGGCAGTCTGCCCGACTGGGTCAGCGCCAAAGACGTGATTTTGGAAATGCTGCGAAGGCATGGCGTCAATGGCGGATTCGGAAAAATCATAGAATACTATGGCCCGGGATTAAGCAGCCTGTCAGCGATGGACCGGCACGTGATCGCTAACATGGGAACCGAACTGGGCGCGACGACGACGGTGTTCCCGTCTGATGAGGCCGTTCGGCGCTTTTTAAAAACCCAGCGTCGGGAAAACGTTTGGACCGCCATTACAGCCGATGACGATGCCGTTTACGACGAAGCCGATGAAATCGATTTGTCCGAATTGGAACCGTTGATTGCGCTGCCGAGCAGTCCCGGCAATGTCGTCCCGGTGAGAGAGGTTGCCGGCCGGGAGATCTATCAGTCTTATATCGGCTCATCCGCCAATCCCGGCTTTCGGGATTTTGCCATCCCTGCGCTGATGGTCAGCGACAGACAGGTTCATGGTCGTGTTTCTCTGGATATCAATCCGACATCGAGACAAATACTGGAAAATTTGACGACAAATGGGTATCTCGAGAAGTTGATCCGGTCCGGAGCACGGATTCATCAGGCCGGATGCAATGGTTGCATCGGTATGGGGCAGGCACCGGCGACCGGAAAAATCAGTTTGCGAACCGTACCCCGCAATTTCCCGGGCCGCTCCGGCACCAAAGAAGATCAGGTCTATCTGTGCAGTCCGGAAACAGCTGCGGCTTCGGCATTGACCGGTGTCATCACCGATCCCCGCACGCTGGGCACACCCTATCCCCGATATGAAGAGCCCCGGGAAATTCAAATCAACGCGCAGATGTTGATCGCTCCTCCGGATTCAGGGGAAGATGTCAAACTTGAAAAAGGGCCGAACATCAAGCCGCTGCCGCCGTTCGATCCGTTGCCCGATACGATTTCCGCAAAGGTTCTGCTGAAAACCGAAGATAACATTTCGACCGACGAGATCATGCCTGCAGGCGCAGCAATTCTGCCTTATCGCAGCAATATTCCGGAGATCAGCAAATTCGCCTTCAGCCGGATCGATGAAAACTTTTACCACCGGGCCATAAAACACCAGCAACAAGGGTTTATCGTGGTGGGTGGAACCAATTACGGACAAGGATCCAGCCGCGAACATGCGGCCCTGGCCCCTCGTTATCTGGGCCTTAAAATCGTCATTGTCAAAAGTTTTGCGCGGATCCACTGGCAAAATTTAAGTAATTTCGGAATATTGCCCCTCACATTCGTCGATCCCGGGGACTACGATAGAATCGACCAGGAAGATGAACTTGAAGCCGCCGATATTCGCCGGATTCTGAGCCAGGGGGGGCGGCGCGTTCGAATCACCAATAAAACCAAAGATGAAACTTATGAAACGGAACACACCTTGAGCGAACGCCAGATTGAAATGATTCTGGAAGGGAGCCTAATTAACGTTGTGCGAAAAAAACAAGGAGCCGCGTAGTATGGATTCTCAAAAACTGTATGAAATGATGAAAAAGGTTCAGGAACCCAAAGGCTATTTTTTCAATGAAAACAAAGAGAGAACTTTCGAGCTTTTAGACGCCCTGATTGCCAATAAAGAACGTTACGGTTACATGGGGTGTCCCTGCCGGCTGCTCTCGGGCGACAGAAAGGCTGACCGGGATATCATCTGTCCATGCATCTACAGTGTGCCGGATATCGAAGAATACGGCAGTTGTTACTGCAACCTTTATGTTTCAAAAGACTGGAATGTCGGCAGCATCCCCCACGAATACGTTCCGGAACGACGGCCCGCGGAGAAGATGCCCTTCTGAAAAGTTACTTTACATAAATGGTTTTAATATTGACGAACTCTTTAATACCGTAGTGCGACAGCTCGCGCCCGTAACCGCTTGCTTTGATGCCCCCAAACGGTAGCCGCGGGTCTGATTTGACAAAGGCATTCACAAAGCAGCAGCCGGCTTCCAATTCATACGTGGCGATTCGTTCACCGCGTTCGAGATCTTCGGTAAAAATTGCGGCACCGAGACCAAAGGATGTATCGTTGGCGACCTGAATGGCCTCTCTTTCATCTTTGACGGAAATGATTGCCGCCACCGGTCCGAAAACTTCTTCTTCATAGGCAGGCATCCCTTTTTGTACGCCGCTGAGAACCGTTGCGGGATAATAGGCCCCCTTCCCGTTTGGGATTTCTCCGCCGAGAAGGCATTTGGCACCTTTTTCCATGCTTTGGGCAACCTGCCGATGCAGATCGTCCCGCAGATCGAAGCGGGCTTGGGGTCCGACATCAATGTCTTCTTCCATGGGGTTCCCCATTTTTTTGGCTTGCATGTATGCTGTGAACAAATCCTCAAACCGTTGGCGAACATCCTCGATGACGACAAAGCGTTTCGCGGCAATACAGCTTTGACCGGAATTTAAAAGTCTGCTTTCGACACATGTTTTGGCTGCGGATTCGAGATCAGCGTCTTCCAAAACAATATACGGGTCGCTCCCGCCAAGTTCGAGCACCGACTTTTTCAGCATTTTCCCAGCCGTTGATGCCACCGCTTGACCGGCGAAATTGCTCCCGGTCAAGGTTACGGCCTTTATCAGCGGATGTTCAATAACGCCTTTTGTTTGTTCGCCGGAAATCAATAGATTCCGGAAAAGGTTTTCGGGGAACCCTGCCTTGCTGAAAACATCTTCGATAGCCATAGCACAACCCGGCACATTCGAAGCATGTTTCAATACGGCCGCGTTGCCGGCCATCAGGCCCGGCGCTGCAAACCGAAAAACCTGCCAAAAAGGATAGTTCCACGGCATAATGGCCAGAACAACGCCCAAGGGCCGGAAAGATACGGAACTGTTGCTGGCATCCGTCACGATTTTCTCGGGTTGCAGCATTCCCGAGGCGTTATCGGCATAGTAGTCGCACACCCATGCACATTTTTCGACTTCAGCACGGCCTTGCCGGATGGGCTTCCCCATTTCCATCGCCATAATCTTTGCATACGCTTCCTTATTTTCAATCAAGGTTTTAGAAGCGTTCTTCATGAGTTCAGCCCGTTGGGAAAAGCTTGTTTCCTTCCAGCCTGTAAATGCCCGATGTGCGCCTTCTATGTAATCTTTGACTTTATCAAAGGGGGTTTGTTCGTAAGTCTGGATCGTATCTCCGTTTGCCGGATTGATTGCGGTCAGTGTCATAACACCTCCTCGTTGAATAAAAAGAAATTTGTTCTGTATACATATATGCTTCGTTAAAATCCATCATCGCTGCTCATATTAGCTCAAGAGCCAGAAGCCCGAGGTCGGAGGTCGGAAGTCAGAATATTTGCAAATTGATGATTGAAAAGTGAAAATTTAAATTACCGGGGCGAAGCGACCCCTTCAACCATCATTCAACAATCATAAATCATCTATCCAATAGCAGCATCGAACCTCACCTTTGACGCCGCCGCAGGTGAAACCGGATCAGGGCTCTCACACATTCGTCTTTTTCCCAACCATAACGGATAACGGCCAATAAACTGCCATAATACCCGAATGCTCATCCCATGCCCTGAACAATTTCTTTTCGATCGACTCAATTGGATTTTTACCGTTTCTATCTCTGTAACGCTTTACGGCAGACCAGGTTGCAAGGTAACCGATGAGTTGCTCGACCGTCCAGTTTGCCGACATGCGAAAAGCCGGACTCGGCACTCTGCGAAAGGGAAAGGGAATATTTTCATATCCATTTTCGACGAGTTCTCTTTCAGGCGGCCAGAATTCACCGACCACATCGGTATAAAAAAAATTGATAATTTTATCGATTTCCGGGGATATGGTCAGCAGGTTATAGGTCCAAACCGCGATGATCCCGTTTTGTTTCAAAACCCGCCGTGCTTCCTGGTAGAACCGGTCGATTTCAAACCAATGCAATGCCTGCGCTACCGTTATCAGGTCAATCGACTGCGCTTCAATGACTGTTTTATAAGCAGATGCGACGTGATATGTAATTCTTTCATGACCGACTGCATTTTCGATCTGCCGTTCACTGGCGTCGGTGGCAATGACTTTTTGGAAATATTTTGCCAGACCATGGGCCGCTTGGCCGGACCCCGTGGCACAGTCCCATGCAAGGTCATGGCCCGGCGTTATGGATGTTAAGAACGTAAACAATTCATCCGGATAATCGGGACGGTATCGGCTGTATTGTCGAGACGCCGCAGAAAAATGGTCTTTGAAATTATTCTGATCCATTATTTAATGAAATGCAACACTCAATGATATAGAAGTGGTTTCAAAACCTTCAATCGGGCTCAAAGTCAAGGCGGCCTGAAATGGCCAACCGCAGGAATATCGGGAATATTTCGAGGATTGTACGTCTCAGTCCAACACAGAGATTGAGCCCGAGAGGGGGTTTTGAATACACTTATAGACAAAATTTAAGACCACTCCGTGTAAAGTCAATGAACCCGTGCGGAGTCGTACCGTATCTTCTATTTTATGAAATGAAAAAGTTACGGGTTGCATTTATCGGCCAAAAAAAATAATGATAATTCATATACCAATGAGATAGATGAACATAAAACCATTATCTTGTGCTCATTAAAAATGGAATGCAGCATGACACGTCAAACCAATTTTGCCGGCCTCCCGTCATGGCACAATACCCGCGGAATGCGGACGGACATTGCCATAATCGGCGTTCCTCACGGGACTTCATATTCCGCGAACACGCCGAGCTACTCGGTCAACGCCCCTTCGGCCATTCGACAGGTGTCCGAACGATATGGAAAGATGATTGACCATTATGATTTTGATCTTGGCGGCCCCCTTCTGGACCACCGGAATATCCGGGTTACGGATTGCGGCGACCTGCCCGGCGATCCGTCGGATCCTGCCGGCAATCACAGGCGTTCCGAAGAAAAGATTCGCGACATTGTTGATGCCGGGGCCGTACCGATGGTTCTCGGGGGTGATGATTCCGTGACGATCCCTTTTTTGCGCGCATTTCAAGGGAAAGGGATGTTTACGGTTGTTCAGGTTGACGCGCATATCGACTGGCGCCATGCGGTCAACGGCATCACTGAAGGACCCAGCAGCCCCATGCGCAGGGCTTCGGAGATGGACTGGATCGACAATTTGGTACAAGCGGGGATGAGAGGCGTCGGCAGCGCCCGAGCTGAAGATGTCGAAGCCGCCCAAATTTACAAAGCGCGTATCATCACGGCCAAAACCGTGCAAGACGACGGCATCGGTCGGATTTTGAACGCGGTGGGGAAAGGATCATCCTGCTTGTTGACCATCGATTGTGACGGTCTCGATCCATCGGTAATGCCGGCGGTCAATACCCCGATGCCGGGCGGGTTGACATACTTTCAAATCGTGGATTTGCTGCACGGACTCACGAAAAAGGCAAACGTATGCGGATTTAATCTGGTTGAATTTGTGCCGGAGAAAGATATCAACGGACTGGCGGCGCTAACGGCAGCGCGCATTGTTTTCAATGTGATCGGCGCCTTGGTTCGCTCGCCATTTTTCGCCCGAAGGCGGATTTAAAAGGCTTCACCCCTGCTGAGCGGCCGGGGAAGACAGTGATGAGCGGCGTTGAAACCGCCATATTTATCGAACAGGAGCTGAAATGAAACGAATTGCACTGGGAAGTGACCATGCCGGTTACAAGCTCAAGGAAAAAATCAAGCAGCATTTGGAATCCAAAACCTATGCCGTGGTGGATTATGGAACCGATAGTGAGGAACCCGTGGACTACCCGGATTATATCCGGCCTGCGGCCGAAAGCGTCGCCAACGGACAAACTGATTTGGGGATTGTCTTCGGAGGCAGTGGAAACGGGGAAGCAATGGTGGCGAATAAAGTGAAGCGGATCCGCTGTGGATTGTGCTGGAATGAAAAGAGCGCGCGATTGGCCAAAGAACATAACAATGCGAACATGATTTCTTTAGGTGCGCGGATGATATCCGAAGAAGAAGCCGTCAGAATCGTGGATACCTGGCTGAACGCCGAATTCCAGGGTGGGCGCCATATAAGAAGGATCGAGAAAATAGAAAAAAGTGTTTAGGAATTAGTGTTTGGCGTCTAGTGTTTAATCTTACTCAGGAGGTTTTGAAACCACTTCTATGAATTTTTTAAGACTTCGGAAGCCCGGTTCGCGGGGCATTCAAAATATATACAACGATGGCATTCGCTGCGGTAGATGGCCGCGCCCAACCCGATCAAAGACAATATATAAACGATCAAAAGGCCGGGAGCCATCAGCAACCAGTATAAAGGAAAAATCAAGAGCGCTGTCGTCGCACCATACGTGATCAGCTTGTCGGAAAGTTCGAGCTTTCCTGGCCGCTTATCGAAAAACTTGGGAAAACCCCAGAAAAAAATGCACTTGAGATTTTTTTCGTTGCGGGTGTAATGAGGGCACCGGGTGCAATAAAATTTCAAAATGATCACCCCGCATCCTGCGCCGAATCCGATAAATGCCATGGTCCACCAGGCTGAGATGTTGATGATGGCTATCACCGCCGTAATCAAAGGGACCGCCAAAAGGCAAATATAAAACAAGAAATCCGAAACCGTATAACGATGTTTCAACGACATCCGGGGATGATCCATGTTCCGCTCCTTAAAGATCGATTGTAAAAAATATCAGCGCCGTCAAAGAAAAGAACGCTCAAAACATTTCATAGAAGATATTCGGACTAAAGATCGCTCAACAATCTATTGAATCTCACACCGATACCCCCTGAATCGACCCTTACAATTTTTCCTTCAACCTTGATCGGGTTACCGGATTCCGGATGGGAAAATGTCATCTTTAATTGCTGTCCGAGCTCTGATACCAATTTGGTCTCGATATAAAGGCCGCCGGCACTGATATTCCGAATAAAATCTTCGAAAACACGCCGTTTATCTGATGAGTAGGTAATATCTATGAGCGTCGATCTCCGGGCATGCTTTCTTTTTTCATTTTTGGATTTCTGCCAGTTTTCCAGATCGTTCAAAAGTTGTCGCATTTCCGTGTCGGACATCTCGTCGACGATGCCAAATATGAAGGCGCGAACCTCGTTTCTGTCAAGTTCAATAACCGTGTTTCCCATGTTGACCCTGCTTTGATTTCAGCCTTAAATAAAGTGATATGTTTACCCGCGATACATTCCCGAGCCCTTTGCATGCGGACGCCCCGATACAAATGAATGAAATAGATCTAACTTCATAAGGTTACACTTTTTTAATAAAAGGCGCAATAGCGGTCTTTGCCGTTTTCCTTAAAATTTGAAAGCGCTTCTAATCCTTTAACAGCGTGCCCGGAACAACGCTTTTGTCGCCGAATTTTTCGTGTACTGAATCCAAAATAAGATTCATTTTCCGGCGTTTTTGAGTTGACGGGTCCTGATCGAAAAGAGAAAGCTGGGTGCCACTTCCCAATAAACCAAGTTGAGACATAGAAACCCCTAAAAGCCTGATCGGTTTTTTCGTTACCTCGGTTTTATTTAGAAGATGACAGGCAACCGAATAGATTTCCGAACCGTCATCGGTGGGCTTAGGCAATGTCGCCGACCGGGTAATCTGTACGAAATCAAAATATTTGACCTTCAGTGTGATGGTTTTTCCTTTTAGTCCCTTACGCCGCATCCGTCGGGCCACTTTATTACACAAAGCAAGAAGCTCCTTTTGAGCCCCCTTCAAAGACACGATGTCTTGCAAAAATGTCTCCTCATGCCCGATAGATTTAACGTCATGCTCCGATATCACCTCTCGTTCATCGCTCCCCATGGCCAGCAGATGTATTTTGGCGCCTTGTTTCCCGAATTTATGTTCCAATACCTTGACCGGTGTTTGTCTCAAATCCTTGAAGGTATGGATATTGAGACGACTTAAGAGTTTCTGGGTCACTTTTCCAACCCCCCACATTTTTTTAATCGGAAGCGGGTCCAAAAAATCCCTGACCGCATCGAGGCGTACAACGGTTAAACCGTCGGGTTTATCCATGTCGGAGGCAATCTTTGCCACAAACTTTGACGGTGCAACACCGGCTGAAATGGTCAGTCCTGTTTCTTTTAGTATGATTTGCTTAATCTGTTTCGCGATATTTTCGGGCGCACCGAAAAGTCGCATGGAACCGGTTACATCAAGAAATGCTTCGTCGATGGATAACGGCTCAACCAAGGGTGTGAATCGATGAAATATTTCAAATGCCTGTTTGGAGACTTCCTGATACCGTGACATTCTAACCGGTAAAAAAATCCCGTGGGGACAAAGGCGTTTTGCTTTGGCGATGGGTTGGGCGGAGTGAACCCCAAATTTTCGAGCTTCATATGAGGCCGATGACACCACGCCTCTTTCCTTGCTGCCTCCCACGATAACCGGTTTACCCTTTAGGGCAGGATTATCCAGTATTTCGACCGAGGGATAAAAGGCATCCATGTCCAAATGAAGGATGTGTTTTGTTTGAAGGACCTTATCCATAAAAACCTGTCATTGAAAAAAAAACTATCTTTCAATCCATCCCATTATCTCTTCAACAATCGACTGTATCTCCGGATCCGAAAGTGCTTTTGAGCGAGCCACACAGTATTATCACCGGTACCACAGCCCACATCCAAGGCTTTGCAGGTCTTTATCGGTGTTCTGGTCACAGTTTCAATAAGATTGAAATCCGGTTTGCCGATATCCCAGGGGACATTTCCGGTTTTGCATCTTTCTTTGAAACGGTCTTCTTCGGACATATCACTTTCCATAAGTGGTTTCAAAACCTTCGATCGGATTCACGGTCATGGCAAAATAGTTGCCTTGACCAAAGTTACGCCTTTTTCAGAAAAATACAATATTATTCTCAACCAATTAAAATTATTTATTTCATAGCAATCTCTTTGCCTTCCGGGTGCGCCTGGGGTGCGTTTGGGTGCATGTCCAGCTCGTCAACCTCTGATTTGAATTTTCCCGGTATCCAATGTGTATATATAGTAAATGTCGTTGATATGTCCGCATGTCCAAGCTGATAGCTCACATCGCCGATGTTATGGCCCTTCAAAAGCCTTATGGTGGCATATGAATGTCTAAGGTCGTGGATGCGGATATGGCGCAATCCTGCGGCCTCCAGGTATTCATTTAAAGCCTTTCTGAATAGATGAAGACATAAAACACGTCCGTATTTACTAGCAAACACCCATGGCGGGACATCTTCCCCGGCGTATTTTTTCCATTGCCTTTGCTTTAAATCACGCAATGTCTTTGCAAGCTGTTTTGACATATCAACTTTCCGGGTTTTCTTATTTTTTGTGGTGGAAATCACACCACGCCACCATGTCTTGTTAATATCAATCAATCGGTTTTCAAAGTCGATATCGGCCCATGTCAAGGCTTGCAGTTCACCGATACGAAGGCCGGTTCTTAACAAGCAGAGAATGGCGGGGTAATAAAATCCGTCATTATATTCGAGCGCCTTGCTCAATAAGATTAACGCTTCATTTTCGGTCAATGGATTGATATTGTATTTTAATTTGGTTTTGCCGAATTTGATATTTTTAAGATGGTTGACATCTATCAACTCGCTATCAACGGCATGCCCCAGAATACCATTGATAGGGATTTTGATACTTTTGCAGGATGAAAGGCTTACACCGTTAGATGATATTTTATCGAATAGCAATTTAAAATCTTTCCGGCACAGCTGATCCAGCCTCATTTTTCCTATATGAGGATATATGTGATTTTTTAAGAATTGCTCATAATTTGCCTGTGTCGATTCTTTTCGATCATTCGGAAGTGATAACCACATTTCGGCATATTCTTTGAACGTCGGACATTTTTTGTTGATTTTTTCGACTCGAAGCTCGTTTAAGACGAGTTTAGCTTTGATCTTTTCAGCAACTTCAAGAGCAACCTTTTTATCATTGCCGATCTTTTTGGATTTGCGTATGCCATTATGGTTTATAAACACCCAATACAACCCTGATCCTTTCAGCTTTTCTCTGATTTTTACTCCCATAGCTCCCCCTTTTTTTATTCATCATCATCATCATCATCTTCTTCTTCTTCGATGACAAGATCATTGTCGCATTTTTCACATGTGAAAGGAACCCCCAAAGTGGATTGCCTTGCAAAGTTTATATGACCGCATATTGGACATTTGAATTTTTCTTTCATGAAGCCCCTCAACTTTCTCCCTGAGTTTAGCCACGGACAGGATGATCAGGGACACCATCTGTTCGGCTGCGGTGGCCTATCCCGTGAATTAAAATTATGTATAACTTTTCATAAAAATTATGGAGTATATTTCATAAAATCAAACAGTTTGATATTAACCAATCCAATACACAAATCTTTGATTTTAAGTAACCCTCTAATTTTTATCGAAATTCAAATAATTTGTGTTCAACTAATTAATTTTGCACGTTTTTTGCAGAATCGTATTCAGGTAGTCAGGAAACGGCTTCTTTTCTGCGCGTGCATCTTAATTATCGATAAGATATATAATTATATCAATTAATAAACATCGAGTTAATAACGGCAGTTAAAGAAGTTGTTTCAATTAACAGGATTTTCATGGAATCCTTGACTACCGGTCTCCTTTCTAAAGCCCCTGGGTAAATGTAGCCTCAGGGGCTTTGTTTTTTTATTCCCCAAGACAATCCTAAAAAAACTGACCAGAGATGATCTTTTCGTTCTGCATCACCCTTCCCGTTCGTTTAAGATTTTGAGCATGTTTGCCGATATACTAAATAAGGAGGGGAAATTCTTATTTCTCATTTTATCTTCTTGATTAACCCCTGAGAGATCGTGGGGTCTCTCAAGGGTTTCATTTTTTATAAGTCCTTCAGATGCTCCAGTTGATTATCTCTGGCCTTCAAAACAAAAGCGCCAAGGTCAACCCCGGTCCATAGCAAGACCGCCCGTGATAACGGGAACTTCGGCGTTCTGTTTTGCTGATATAAATTTTTCATTTTGCTATTAAGTTTGGGCTTAAATGTAATATATATTACAATATTACATACTTTAATTATTAAATCAAGTAATCTCTTGCTTTCTCTCATAAAAAATAATAAGAAGGCACATTATGGGTAAAAAAAAAGTGTTCTCAACAAGAGTTGATGAAGACCGTATAAAGGATTTAAAATATCTTGCTGTCGATACAGATAAATCTTTAGGAGACCTATTAGAAGAAGCTATCCAGGATCTTGTTAAAAAGTACAAAAAAAAAGCCAAAAAATAATCCGTAACATAGAGGTTAGCATGGACTGAATATTAAGACCCCATTTCTCATAGAGATGGGGTTTTGTGTTTATGATATCTGCTTGTCAATTGTCGGCGTGAATGGTTTGGAGATTGGCAAGAAAGCACACGCTTTTTAATGATCTATTTTCGTGCTATATTCTCAATATATATCAGATCTAAGCGACCATCATTTTGTTGAGATACTAATAACTAATCCCAAAGGCAGGGTCAGCAAATGCCCCCGCTTTTTTAGTTTCGGATGGTCGGGATGCTGGTGGGGGCACCATAATTTGTAAAACAAAAAATGACCTATAAAAGCATATAAGTCCTTGTTTTTATTGTGGCGTCCCCAAGGGGATTTGAACCCCTGTTGCCGGCGTGAAAGTGCGATTTAAAGCGTATTCTGCCTGATTTTATTGCCTTTTTTTACCGTTAAAAGCCGTTTACAGGAATTAAAAGCCGTC
>JAJDND010000035.1 GCA_022340885.1 Desulfobacterales bacterium
CCGGAGTTCTGCCAGACCAGCTCAAAAATGGGTTTGTTGAAGGGGCTCTCCAATCCCTGTTTTTGACCCAGCAGAACATGGCCTCGTTTGGGGAGATCGACGACCCGGTAGTACCATTCGCTTTCCGGAACGATTTCGGTATAGGTTTTTCCGTTAAACTCGACGACAAAAGATTTGACGTATTTTCTGAATGGATCCAAAGCGGAAACGAAAATTTCCGCAACACCGTTACGGTTGATATCCGCCACGTCCACGCCGATGACATGGTCCAGGTCACGATTGGCAAGGGTGCCTATTTTTCTGAACCGTTTGTTTTCATACCGATACGCTTCCAGGGTGTGATCCGTGGTAAACACCGTTTCATTTTTGCCGTCGCCGTCGATATCGCCGATGGCCACGCCGGTGATCCGCTGTTGAAAGTTCCTGCTTTTCCAGAAACGAGCGGCCTGGCCGGTTCCCGATTGGGTGGAAAGAAACGCCGAACCGGGTGATTCCTTTTGATTATTTTGCATCTCTTCCCCGCCGAACCCGCCGATGATCAGCTTATTGGGATTCTCCCGATTCACAGGTTCGGTTTGAACGGGTTTGGGCGCCGCCGCTTGGGAAGAAGAGGGAACTTGACGGGCCTCCGTGACGCGGCCGAATTCTTTTTCATTGATGTCGGATGCAAAAAGGTTGACGTTGGGAATGACCTGATCCATTCCCTGGCTTTGGTTGAAAAATGTCAGGGGTTTCTTTTTGCCGGTGACATCCACCATCTTCGCATCGATGCTGACGCTGTTGCCGAAAACCGTCAGGCTGCCGAACAGCACGTAATCGGCCCCCAGTTTTTTTCCCAGTATTCGCGCCGTGTTTTCATCCATCGTTCCAGCAACGGAAGCCGCGGCTTTCTCAACCGTCTGCCGGTTCATGACGGAAACCTTGTTTTCCCAGTAAAGGCGGGATGCGAGCATGTCCACGATGCCGTCTTTTAAAAATGAAAGGTCTTTTTCGGAATTGATTTTAAACGGCACGATGGCCACCTGAAGCGGGTTGGCAAACGCCCAAATCGGCGTGCCGACACTTACAACAATCAATATCAAGCCAATAAAAAAAGCTTTTGAGATTTTTTTTGTTTGTTTTGAAAAAAAATTCATCTCCAAATTCCATTTCTTGGTCAGGTTATAAGCTTATTTTATAAATTCTATCACGAAAGTACGAAAACACGAAATTCGTGATTATTTTTTATTCTCAAGCAACTTTTTCAATATCTCGTTCACCAGCTTTGGATTGGCTTTCCCTTTGGTTTCTTTCATGACCTGGCCCACGAAAAAGCCGAATAGTTTGGTCTTGCCGTTTTTGTAGTCCGTCACTTCAGCAGCACATTGCCGAAGGACCTTTTTAACAATTTCTTCGATGGCGGTTTCATCGGTCATTTGAACCAGCCCTTTTTCCGCGACGATTTTTTTGGGGGCTTTTCCGGTCCGGGCCATTTCTTCGAATACAGTCTTGGCCATTTTACTGCTGATGGTCTTATCCTCGATCAGGACAAGAAGCTGGGCAAGGTCTTTCGACGAAACCGGCGACTCGGTAACGGATTTGTTTTCGGCGTTCAGCAGCCCCGTCAAAGGTCCCATAACCCAATTGCTCACCGGTTTGGGGTTTGGGAAATCCAATAAGCAGTCTTCAAAATAGTCTGCAAGCTCTCGGCTCGATGTCAACATATCGGCATCATGGGCCGGAAGTTCGTATTTTTCCATAAACCGACGTTTTTTTTCGTCCGGGAGCTCGGGAATATGCTTCCGGATGGCGTCGATCCAGTCGTCGTCGATGGCCAACGGCAACAGGTCGGGGTCCGGGAAATAACGGTAGTCATGGGCTTCCTCTTTGCCCCGCATGGAGGTGGATCTGTTTTTGTCCGGATCCCATAATCTCGTTTCCTGAATGACCCGGCCGCCGTCTCCCAAGACGTCGATTTGCCTGGAAATCTCGAATGCGAGCGCCTTTTCGACGTGTTTGAAAGAATTCAAATTTTTCAATTCAGCCCGGGTCCCGAAAAAATCGGACCCTATTGGCCTGACCGATATGTTTGCATCGCACCTGAAGCTCCCTTCTTCCATGTTGCCGTCGCTGATGTCGAGATAGCGCACAATGGCCCTGAGGTGTCGAAGATAGGCGCCGGCTTCTTCAGGAGACCGGATATCCGGTTCGCTGACGATTTCAATTAAGGGGACGCCGGTTCTGTTAAAATCGACCATGCTCACCGGGCGATCCGGATCATGGATCAATTTGCCGGCATCTTCCTCCATATGGATTCTCGTAATTCCGATCCGCTTTTGGTTTCCGTTTGTCTCGATATCGATGAATCCATTGAAGGCAATGGGCAGCTCGTACTGGGAAATCTGGTATCCTTTGGGAAGGTCGGGATAGAAATAGTTTTTGCGTGCAAATCGGCTTTCCCGGTTAATGCGGCAATGTGTAGCAATGGCCATTTTTAGCGTATATTCAACGACTTTTTTATTCAGGACAGGAAGCACGCCCGGCATTCCCAAGCATACCGGGCAGGTGTGCGTATTGGGCGGCGCTCCGAAGGCCGTCGAGCAGCCGCAAAAAATTTTGGTCCTGGTCTTGAGCTGGGTGTGAACTTCAAGACCGATAACCGGTTCGTATGCCATAATTTCAAATCCCTATTTTTTTCATTATGCCACTAAGACACCAAGACACAAAGAAGGCCTAATATAATATATCCTTTGTGTCTTTGTGCCTTTGTGGCCCATGTTTTTGGTTCCGAATTTTCCATGATTGCCAAAAATTAGTCAAGCCATATTTGATCCTTTCTAAAAAGTTATCCAAATGCATTGTTTATTCAAAACCGCGAAGAACACGAAGTTCACGAAGCTGAAATTATGGTATATTTTTAAAGTCTTTCGTGATCTTCGTGTTCTTCGTGGTCAATTTTAAACAGCGTTTATAGCTGGGAAATTTTGCGTTGCATTAATCATGTAAAAAACATAGGTATTCCTGAGCTGAGCGTTTCAAATTTTTGAAATGGTAATTTTAACAAAATTATTAAGGTATTCTGACATTTCGAATTTCAATAATTTGAAACCCTGCGGGATTTCCAATTTCACCGCATCTACTGCGTCAGATGCCGTTCCGCATAGTCGACTATAGCGAAACGACATCTTCCTTGTATATGCGGCAAACTTGAAAATCGCTTAACTTAGGGCAGACTAAAACTTAGGCGGTGGATTTTGACAATAATCTTTTCTTGACTTAATGCCTGTTATCTGTCATACAAATTTTATCAGCGAATGTTCAATATGCTGCTTGATAGGTGAAATCTGACCATATTAAATATTGGGGTAAACGCTGTTGCGTCACACAACTTTAACTTTCCCCTGATTTTGTTCCCAAAAGGGAATTCTTATCAACCAACCAATCTAACCATACTAAATTTCGGGGTAAACGCTGTTGCATCACACAACTTTAACTTTCCCCTGATTTTGTTCCCAAAAGGGAATTCTTATCAACCAACGACCGACATGTACGATGAGGAGCTGGCCGAACGGCTCCTGGATCGTATCCGGACCGGGAATATTATTGCCGCTGAAGCGCTGACGATTAAGAGACGATAAAAAATGGGTACTTTTACCTCCATTTTGAATCCGGTAACGAAGGAGGGCTTCGATATTCTCCGCTCTTTTTATATCGTGCTCGGCGTCGCCGCCTTTATCTTTGTTATTGTCGCAGGGCTGGTGGTGTACGCCTTGATCAGATTCCGCCGACGGAAAGGACGGGAGCCGAAGCAGTTCAGCGAGAACGTCTGGCTGGAAGTCC
>JAJDND010000038.1 GCA_022340885.1 Desulfobacterales bacterium
TTTAGCTCACTGCCCCTCTGCTTTAGCTCTCCTCAGATCGAACCGTGTTTTGACCAACCCGAGGACCCCTCCCGGCAGGTACAACACCACGAAGATAATGATCAATCCGATGGTCAGCGGCCAGTATTCGGTAAAGCCTGTGACAAAAGCAAACAAAAAGGTGTAAATGACCGATCCGATCATGGGGCCCAAAAAGCTCATGGGGCCGCCGATGATGGTCATAAATACCGGCACGCCGGATTGCTGCCAATTGCACAGGTCCGGGGAAATGCTCCTGACGAACGGCCCCATCAGGCCGCCGGCCAAACCCGCAAACATGCCCGCCACAACAAAATTAATCAGCATATACTTCCGCACATTGACGCCGATGAACCGGGTCCGCTCGGCATTGTCCCGGATGGCCCGCATGGTATACCCAAAAGGGGATTCACTGATGAGCCACATGACGATCAGCGCCGCCGCAACGATAAACAGGGCGAAGTAATAATAGGCGGTAACACTGAGCAGCCAGTTCGGGGGCACGATGCCCTGGAGTCCGTTGTCTCCGCCGGTAAACGAATACCACTGAAAAATGATATAGTACAGCAGTTGCCCGAATGCCAGTGTCAAAATGGCAAAATATATTCCGGTCAGGCGAACACAGAAATAACCGATGATCAGGGCCAGCAGTCCCGCCGTCAGCATGGAGATGACCAGGCAGACGGGCAGCGGCACCGGTGTCTTTACCATGAGCAGACCCGTGGCATAAGCGCCTGCACCAAAATAGGCCGCATGTCCGAAGCTGAGCTGACCCATGTAGCCGAAAATCATATTAAAGCTCACCGAAAACAGCCCTAAAATCAAAATCTCGACGGCGACATGAATCCAGTATTCTCCGATAACCTGAGGCAAAACAAGCGTTGCGATAAAGATCAGCCCGAGCCATCCGTATTTTTTCATAAGCTCCTGCCTTTTATTCAGTCTTGAAAAACCTGGTTCTTTGGACCAGGTCGGCGTTCTTTGGCTCTGCCATGGGGTTTTGTATTAAAAATCACAAATTTCAAGCACCAAATTACAAACAAATCTCAAATTCCAATATCCAATGATCAAAACTTTTAAGGACGAGCCCTTTGTGGTAAACTTTAGACCTTCCTTCTGTTTTAAGCCCGGCTGGGCGTTCCAAACAACCCCCAGGGACGTATAATCAGCACCAGCGCCGTGACGATAAAAATCAGCGCCAGGGCGCCGTCGGGCCAGAAAAGGATTGAAAAAGAATATACTTCTCCCACAATAATGGACGCCACAAATGTGCCCAGAAGGCTTCCGAATCCTCCGATGACGACCACGCAAAACGCTTGTATGACAATGGCCATGTCCATTCCCAGAGTAATGGAGCCTACCGGTCCTTGAACCGCACCGGCCAGTCCGGCAATGAAAATTCCCAGAGCAAACACACCGGTGTAGATCCTGGGAATGGGAATCCCCAGGGCGCTGACCATTTCGCGGCTGAACACTGCAGCCCTGATGATGTGGCCGTAACGGGTTTTCTTCAAAAACCACCACAACCCGACGGCAACGACAGTTCCGACCAGGATGACGAAAATGAAATAGGAATCAAAAGGAATCCCGAAAATAAAGACGGGATCCGCCACCAGCGGCGGCCGCTCGATCAGCTTGTCGCTCACCCCCCAGACAATTTTGATCAAATCATCCAAAACCAGGACCATGGCATAGGTGAGGAGAAGTTGTTCCGGCAGATCCCGGTTATAAACCCGACGGATCAACACGACTTCGATGATACAGCCGACAGCGGCCAGGGTGATGGCGGCCAGGGGAATGCTGATCCATAGGGCAAAACCATAACTTTGCATCAGGTACCAGAATGTATAGCAAACGTAAGCGCCGACCAGCCAAAATGTGGCATGGGCAAAATTAAGGATATTCATCACACCGAAAATAAGGGACAGTCCCGAGGCGATGAGAAACAACATCATGCCCCGGGAAAGTCCGCTCATAAACTGCGCAAAAATCAAAGAAGCATCCATATGCTTTCCTCGGTTATTTCTCTTTTTCTCTGGCTTCGAGAATCTCGGCTTTGGGCCGCCATGAATCCGGGCCTTTAACCTCGACCAGGTCATGGTAGATGGGGAAAGGATACTTCGGGTCATCCGCCACCACGCCAAGATAAGAGGAGCAGCTCAGCTGGTTGTCGATATCACGGAAAAAAAGCTTGCCGCGGGTCGTGTCGATGGTGGCGCCTTTCAGTGCGTCCTTCACTTTCTCGGAATCGATGCTGTTCGCCTTTTCGATACCCTGTTTCAAAGCATAGACCGCATCATACTCCATTACGGCCCAGTCGCTCGGATACCGGTTGTATGCGGCTCTGAAGTTTTTGACGAAATTTGCCATCATGGGTATGTCCATATGAGCAAAGAAGGGCGCCCGGCACAATCCGACCAAACCTCGGGTGAGGGTTTTGGCCTGGAGTATCAGTTCCGAAACACTGATCAGGGATCCGGGGTAGGGAATTTTCTTAAAAAAACCATAGGCCTTTGCCTGCTTGATCCAGGCGACATTGTCTTTGGATGCAATGGAACCGATGACAAAATCCGGTTTCTGGGCCATGATAGCTGTAATATAGGAAGTAAACTGCGTCTCTCCGAGTCTCGGCCAGAATTCCTTTTTCAGTTTGAGATCCGGTGCGATTTGTTTCAACAGCGCCACGGTGTTGTTTTGCGTGGATCGACCCCATTCATAGTCAGAGGCAATGGTCACGTAGTTCTTCCACCCTTTCTTTTTGGCGAGGTTTGCAACCCCCAAAACCACGGCCTTGGCCTGCATGTAACTGTTGGGAACCACCGAGAAGGTGTACGGGCTGAAATGGACCTTGGTAATATCTTCCGAGTTGCTGATGGCTGCAATATGAAGCACCTTGTATTCTTTCGCCACGGGTTTGATGGCCACGGCACAAGCGCTGGAATAAGTTCCCAGGATGGTTCGAACTTTGTCCCTGAGAATCAGATCCTTGGCCTCGCGCACGGCGACGTCCGGTTTGGTATGGGAGTCACGAATAAAAAGCTTGATGGGATGATTGCCCAAAAAACCGCCGTTTCCATTAATTTCTTTTACGGCCAGTTTGATTGCGTCTATACCGTCTTTGGAGTAAAGCGCTCCGGTGCCGGTAATCGCAAGATCAACACCCAGATTATACGTCTCTGCTGCCTGAGTTCGGTCGATATGGAAGAAGCCTCCCAGCAGAACTAAAGCACATACAACCGCGATTATCTTAAATTTCATGGTTCATCTCCTCTCATGCGATACGAGAAGCCATCTCAAAATTTTGAGATCGCTTCGTGTTAAAATAGGACCTTGCACATCGTCGGCGGAGCCTCTTTAAAGACAGCGGCTCAAGTGAATAACAGCCGTTTTTTGATGGACACAAGATTACCGTATGCTTAAAATTGGCTACCACCTCCTTTAGGGTTTCAGTAGATTCTGCACATGCTATAAACTCAAACTGTGTCAGTAAGTCAGGACCATCCCGCCGTCAAAAAGCAAGTCGCCGCCGACAAGATATTTTGCAAAGCTGGAAAACCCGAAAATAAAAAGGTTGGCGACCTCGATGGGAGACATCATTTCCTTGATTCGGGAAGCACCCATCATGACGTCCCTGACGACTTCTTCGGGCGTGATGCCACGTTGTTTGGCCTGGTCGTCGATCTGGTTCAGCGCCAGCGGCGTTTTGACGAAACCCGTGCTCAAGGTAAAAGAACGAATCCTGCCTTCACCTTCCGCGGAAATGGATTGGCTCAAAGCCCTTAAACCGAACTTGGTAATGTTGTACACCGGCTTGTTTTTCGTGCAGATATGCGCATGAACCGATGCCATGTTGCCGATCACGCCGATGCCGTCGCTGCTTTTTTTCATATGGGGAATGCACAGCTTCGAAAGATAAAAAGGGGCCCTTAGCATGAGAGATTGCATTTGATCATATTTGTCCATGGGAAATTTATCAACGGCATCGATGTGCTGTATTCCGGCGATATTGGCAACGTATTTGACGGTGCCGATCTTGGCGGCTTCCGACACCGCGTTTTCAATGTCCTCATCCCTGGTCAGGTCGCATTTGATGAAAATCATCTGCCCCCCCATCTCACGGGCCATTTTTTGTGTCCTGCGGCCTTCTTCTTCGTTGATGTCCAAACCCACGATCATCAAATTGTTCGCGGCCGCAGCAACGGCGGTAGCTCTTCCGATGCCGGTGCCAGATCCGGTGACAAGGCAAATATTGTCGCGGTTAAAATTTTTATCTTGAAGAACCAAGATCTCTTCTTTCGAAATTGTCGGCTCTTTTGTATCCGATGGTCTGCTGGTGGGTTCCATGGACGTCCTCCTGCTGATCCGGAAAATGACTTCCGGCAATGTTGGAAGTGGTTTCAAAACCTCCCCTCGGACTCGATCTTCCATCTTCGCGATAGCTACGACGGGACAAGCTGTGTTGGACTGAGGCAGCCAATCCTTGAAATATTCCCGATATTCCTGCGGTTGGCCGCCTTGACCTTAAACCCGATTGACGGTTTTGAAACCACTTCTACGCGCTCGATGTTTTAAATATCTGAGGGGCTCGCTTTCTGACGGGGTGTAAACCCTCACATTGCATAAACATCATGGCAACGGGGGCATTATATATTTGAACTTCAAACAAAAATCATCGAGATATCCCCATTCTGATTTCCAATCCATGGTGAGTTCAAAGGATGGGGTCTATTTGATGCCATGTTGTTTACCCTCCGGGAAAGCCGGAGAACTTCAGATCCTATGTTGACAAGGATTCGCAGTAAGTT
>JAJDND010000047.1 GCA_022340885.1 Desulfobacterales bacterium
GTTTCGCTATACCTATGCAGCTTAAGGTGGTTTGAAGCCTGCTCCTGTAAGCCGACTCCGAGGGACCTTCCCTCATCTTTTGTACAGTTACGCACACTTCTATATTAAAAGCGCGCTCGTGGCACACTTGGAGTAATCAAACAATTTTATAGCCTTCAAAAACCTGTGATCAACAAAAGATATCAAATGCGCGATCGTTGAGCCGCGTGTTAGGCCCGACCGTGTTAAATGTCTGGCCCGAGCTTACTCTTGCCTGACTATATCGACCGAGATCTCCACCGCCGGAATCGTTCCTCTGTTCTCAAGCCAGTGTGTGGTGTTCCTATCCTCTGGCCAACCCACTCCCGGCCCATAGTCCGTAGCGGCTCCATTTCGATGGTCGGTGATCGTTCCTTGCAGTATATAGACGATGCCTGGTCTGTCTTTATGGTCGTGAATCGGGCCAAAGACGCCTCCAGGCTCGATGGTCACCATGCGCATTCGAAGTTGGCGCCCTGCCATGCCCTCGATCTCAGGGCCAAGGTCAACCGTTGCAAGTAACTTCACCGTAACACCTTTCGTCTCAGGCGCCGCCTGTTCGTTGCTCATCGTGCTCTCCTCTCTGTACTTCCGGGCCTAATGTGACGCATCACTCGCTTGACCGAACGCGCAGCGTAGCGTTGCGCAAAAGCCAAGTCGGGGGTGCATGCGCGGGTTGGGCCCCATATGGGCGACTCTATGAAGCAATTATGCTTTGGCCAGAACTTAGTGTCCGCGCGGCCTCTTCGGCCATTGTTTGCACAATTTCTGCGGCTGGTTGGACACGAGACGCCAAACCGACGCCCTGCCCGGCATATAAACACATGGACTCCAACTGTCCGGTTGCACCCGGTTCTGGAAATGATGATTCGTAGCGTCTTATAGAATTTCCGTCACCATAAGTTCCTATCACTTCGCTTTCATTCGGCCGGTGGCCGCCCGGCGGATTCCCAGCTGCCTCCCATTGCTCAATCGTGTCATTACGCAGCGATCGATGGGGAGAATCGGGCCATCCAATGTCAAACACGGTCGAATACACTGTGTCGGTTTCTGCGGCTTGTAAGAGCTTCTGCTGATATACAGTGTGGATTAAAGCTTCTTCGCTCAACAAGAAGCGTGTACCCACCCATACTCCGGCTGCTCCTAGCATAAACGCGGCAGCGACGCCGCGTCCATCAGCGATACCGCCTGCGGTCACGACGGGCTTAGGGGCGACCGCATCTACCACGCGGGGCACTAACGGGAAAGTAGCAACCTTTCCCCATACATGCCCGCCCGCCTCCCAACCTTGAGCGACAAGAATATCAACCCCTGCCTCACTGGCAAGACGAGCTTCGGCTGCGCTTGCTATCGTATGCATGACCAATGCGCCTGCAGCATGCACACGCTCGATATACTTTGATGAGTCACCAAAGGAAAAAGAAATGATGGGCACGCCTTCTTCCAAACATATTGCCAACCGCTCTGCCTGCGGCCATGCCAACACCAAATTTACTCCGAAAGGACGGCTGGTTAACGAACGAGTCTTGCGGATAACTTGGCGAGTGTTTTCTATATCGCGCCATGTTGCAGATAGCATCCCCAACCCACCCGCATTGGACACAGCCGCTGCCAATTCTGGACTTACGGCATTTGCCATTGGGGCCAGGATGATCGGTATGTCGATATTCAGCAAACGGGTCAAGGAGGTCTGAAATTTCAGCATTGCATGTATCCTTTCACGATACAGGTGATTTTACATAGCGGCCCAACGGCGGGCATAAGGCACGGCTGGTTTTTGCCGTCGTCCTTAATGCCCAGGTTATACCGCGGAGAAAGGAAACTCCCAGCCGTTGGTTAATGTCGTGAATTACCCCGCAAGTTTAAAAGCCCCATGCAGCCCTTCTATCACCATCTGCGTCCCGATTACGGCGAGGATTAAGCCCATCATACGCGTGACTACTCCCAATGCACTGGCTCCGATGTATGTAACAAATTTCTCTCCAAAAATAAAAAGTATATATGTGACGGCACAAAGAACAGCGAACATAATGATAGTCACGACCATTTCCATAAAGCCACCACCTGCCGAGAAATTCATCGCAGTGGCGATAGTCCCTGGCCCAGCGAGTATTGGCATTGCTAATGGAGATACTGCGACACTAAGCGCCGCTTCACGGGATTTCTGCTTGTCCTCTTCACTTGGATGTTGAACACTCGAGTGACCACCTTGCAGCATATGAAAACCGATGAGAAAGACTATCAGCCCCCCGGTAATTTGAAATGCTGGCAGAGTGAGGCCAAATAGCTCAAAGATCACCTTTCCAGCCACCGAAAATAATGTAACGATTATAAATGCCAGCGTTAACGATCTTAATGCCACGGTCGAGGTTGTCTGTTTATCATCGCCACTTGTAAGACCAAGGAAAATCGGGACATTTGCGATGGGATTCATTATGGCGAAAAACCCCATAAATACGGTTACAGCGTGGATCAGCATGTTTTCCATTCTATGTGCAACTCCTTTTCAGCGACTGAGGTGCGGTATAACTAGTAGTATACGGCCTAAAAATTTGCACAAACACGCACATTTCTTGACGCATATTACGCATAATGGATCATAGAATTCGTACAATCATTTTTGTGATTAAATATAAATTGTCACAGTTATTTCCCTTATCAGATATTTTGTCGGTATATGAAATAAAATCAGGGTTGGGGTACATCTAATCGGTATTCCACAAAAAGAGAAACCCCATCCTCTATCTTGAGAAATGGGGTTCCTTATAAAATCATATGCTCTCCCTTTGAATCAAGTTAAAGCAACTATTTTAAATTCATATATTTTTTTGCATATTTAACCTAAATTGTCAAGCCCATTACGAATAAGGTCTTATTTATTGACTATCAAGGAGAGGATCATTAATCTCGCTAAGCCATCTAAAATCACGGCAAAGGGTTTATATCGGAAGGATCATTATTTTTAACCGAGTTCACATTTTTTGAAACAGGACGGCTCACCAATTCCTTTACGACCCCGGTTTTCAAAACATTCTCCAAAATCAATCGTAATGATCGCACAGGATTTATAGATATTCTCCGGCTCATCTTTTGGATTCCAGGTTTCCCACAGTCCAATCTGCCCCTTCAAAGTTCCTCATGACTTAAAAGAGCTGCCTTGGTTTCTATGTCATTTCTTTGCTTTAGCTCGGCTCTGATCATCAACGCCAATAAGACCGAGATCGAAATGATTGCTCTAAAGGAATAAATGGTGGCCAAGACGCCTTTGCTTGAAAGCAGCGAAATGCAGGGAGACAAAAAAAGGCCAATCCAAACAACAAATGATTCCGTATTCTTGTTAGACTTCAATATCCTACTAATCACCGGAAAATAGGCGATGACGAGAATCACCTGAATCGAAACATTGGACACAGCGTGATTCTGAAAGATAAGCCAAAGCACCACGGTAACTAAAACTGCAATTAGGCAACCCAGATCGAATCTGTTGAATCGAGTGCTTCGATCACCGAATATGAATACGAACACTGTCACTGTTAAAACAAAGACAAAATCTGTGGTGTTCTGGATATTGTCAAGAAAACTGTAGTCTCCTGAAGACAAATAGGTGGCTAAACTGCAACCCACTGCAATCGAGAAGAAAACCCACATAGCCATAGCTGGCTTGATCCTATCTTTCCAAATCAGCCAACAATAACGAACCAAAATAAAGAAATTGATCGCCACAACAGCAATGATTGAAGTTTCTCTCACTTGAATCCTTTTTGCATTATATGCATTCAGAAAACAACGCATATACAAATTAAAAACACCCTGGAGAACCTTATAACATCTTTTTTTTCACATATTTGCAAGGGAAACTTTGTCCTACAAGGGCATTTCAGACAGGATTTCATCAACGATCTGAGCGATTGAATCTTGGGGAATCAAATCGATCTTTATTTAACCTAAGTTAAGCGATTTTCAAGTTTGCCGCATATACAAGGAAGATGTCGTTTCGCTATAGTCGACTATGCGGAACGGCATCTGACGCAGTAAATGCGGTGAAATTGGAAATCCCGCAGGGTTTCAAATTATTGAAATTCGAAATGTCAGAATACCTTAATAATTTTGTTAAAATAACCATTTCAAAAATTTGAAACGCTCAGCTTGGGTTAAATATAGATGGAAGAATCGAGGCAACTACTGTTTGGTGATAGGGTATTAAGATATCTCAGAAATCTCAGGTGCTTGATATTAGGACGAAATTGAAGGTATAGCAGGTCCGCGATAAGTTGGAAATGTAGCAGGTTTTAACCAATCGGAAACCTATAGCAAGTTCCCCATAACGACTATGTTCACCCTCAGGATAGCCCGTCGCATATTGGCATTCGGATGAAGGTCTCGTTATGCACTTATTGCTGCCACAATAGTCTTTTAGATCCGAAACTTACTTGGAGATGCGGCTGACAGGGGAAGCAATAACACTAAGCAGAAGGCAATAACTGTATTTCCCGAAGAAATTCGTCAGTAGTTCGCTGGCGACAGTAACCCTTTATGTGATTGATAGCGGTGTCATGCCTTTCCAGGGATAGTGTTGCGCAGGCGTCGGCGATCAGAGTAACCAAATATCCGTGGTCACATGCGTCACGGACCGCATGGCTGATACACTGGTCTGTAAGAAGCCCGCTCATAACCAGAAAACTGACACCGAGGTTACGTAGAATAAAATCAATGTTAGTCGAGATAAAAACGCTCGAAGAGGTCTTGGGAATCACAATTTCATCTTCCATCGGCCGGATCTCCGATAATACCTTAGCGTCCCAAGAACCCTTCGGAACGTTAAAACCCGATATTTTATAGTCAAGACTTCGATCACGCCCGTCTTTGGTCAAGCTTTCAATTACCGTATACATAACTTCGATATTCTTTTTCCGGCAGGCATTCTGCAACCGCTGCATATTCGGAATGACACTCTTTTTTAGATGTTTAAAGAAGTAATCGTACTTTTTCTCGGCCTCTGCTGGTTGGAGACCTTTATCTTTGTACTCTCCTCCATCCGAACGAGCATTGTAGTTTTGCACGTCAATAAAGATAAGGGCCGACTGCCGGGGTATAATGGGAATTTCCCGACTAAGGGTATTAATCATGATGTGGAATTCCTCAATTTTAAAAAATGCACAAATTTCTTGGCAGAAGTTTGCTGCAGCTGTTAGTAGCGTTCCGCCAACAGCGAAACCTCATCATTCAAGTCCATATCCTTGAGTGCTTTCCATTCATATTGACGGACCGCCATGTAAGCCTTGGACATGGCCTCTCCCATTGCTTCAAGCAGAACTTCATCTTCGCCGAGAGCATTCAATGCCTCACCGAGATTTTGCGGCAATAAATCGATTCCTCTGGCCATACGCTCGGATTCGGGAATCAGACCAGGATCGATCATCACCTCCGCAGGAAGTTCCAACCCACGCTGTATTCCGTCCAGACCGACAGCAATGAGGGCGCCAAGGGCTATATAGGGGTTTGCGGTGGCATCCGCTGTTTTAAATTCAAAACGGTTTGCCCGGGTTCCTTCCGGGTTTTTACACACACGAATGGCGGCTTCGCGATTTTGGTGTCCCCAGGCCCGGAACGCTCCGGCCCAGAAGTGGGGCCGGATGCGCCGATAGGAAGTTTTGCTCGGGATGGTGATAGCAGCCAGAGCAGGTAAATGTGTAAGAACACCGGCCATAAATGCGCTGGCTTCACGACTGATACCATTGGTTTGTCCCGCATCACCGCTGATGTTCTTCTCCTCGCGCCAGATGCTGAAATTAATGTGACATCCAGAACCTGCTTTATCTTCAAATATTTTTGGCAAAAATGAAGCAACGACGCCATGCTGGTTAGCGATACCTCGAACCGTTTCGCGATAGATTATCTGATGATCGGCGGATCGCATTGCATCGGCATATCGGATATTTAATTCTTGCTGCCCGGGACCCGATTCAGGATAATAGCCTTCGACCGCAATACCTTGAAAGATAAGCGCATCAGAAAGATCATTGATAAAGGCGCAATGAATATTCATCGAGCTGGTCGCGGAAAATACGGTATCATCACAAGGCTCCAGTTTGCCATCGGCGTTTCGGCGGAGCAAGAAAAACTCATTTTCAAAGGCTATTCGAATACCAAGACCATTCTCAGCCATCTTCTCCACCTGCCTGCGAAGAAACCCTCTTGGGCAGAGTTCCCATACCTTGCCTGTTTCGCTGATGACCATGTCACTTAAAACCTGGGCATGAGCATCGGCGTAAGGTAAAATCGTCAAGGTCGACCAATCCGGCATAAGACGCACTTCACCCACCGGTCCCAGACCGGCATCAGGGACGACAGTATCGTACATCACCGGCAGGGCTTGTTGGGCGATGGTTATGCCCACGCCATTTTTTATGTAATTTTCCAAAAAGTCGATATGCGCTGCCTTGGCGCGGATTACATTCGCGTTGTCGCACCAGAGGATGCGAACGAATTTAATCCCGGCATTTTTTAGTTCCCGCTTGATGTCGTCCATAATTTTTCCTTTTAATTCTAAATCTTATTAAATTGACAGGTATCAAATTCGAAATTCAAATATCGAAACAAGATCATTTTTCAGATATCGTTTTCATATTGCACAATAGGATTGTGTAGGATTATATCGATAGAATCAAGCTATTAATTTGAGCGGGCAGTTGTGCTATCTTACCATTAGACGAGATTGGAGATATCAACGGCGCGCCTGACCAGCGGGCGTGAACCCTCCGTCCGCTCGAATCTTTAGTTGGACAAATTTGTAAGCGGGCTTTCTACTTGCGCATGCGAACGCCCTGCTTTTTGTCCCACTGGAGGATTTTGTCGCTTTTGGGCAACGGTGCCTCAGGTAGCTGTCCCACTGAAACGCCGTATCGCCAATCCGATGGGCAGATGGCGATGTAGCGGGCATAACCTCCCAAGCCGCCTTTGAACTTGGGATAACCGATGGTCACCAGGCAACCGGTTGCCGGGACCAGGTCCAGATGGGCCACACCTTCAGCTTGGGTGTACCCGTGGTGCATCAGCCAGTGTTCGCCCTCGAGTGTCGGCGTCATGTCGGTGTCCAGCGGTTCGTGACCATGGAAGAGGATGTGGCGATTTTCGTGCAGGAACTTCAGTGCGGCCAGGGACACGCCCGGAAATACCTTCCGTGTTGCGAGCTCGGAATTGGGCCACTCCTTTGACCAGTCCGAACGCACCATGACCACCGATCCGGCGGGAATCTTGCCGTGCTTGGCTTCCCATCGCTTGATGTCGGAGACTTGAAGGCTGTATCCTGGATTCTTGGCAACCTGATCGACGATAGAGATGACCACTAGCGGCCGGATCGCATACGTGGCTGGCAGCTCGTCGATGGCCGGGTATTCCGGTGCCCAATGGGCCGGCGGATCAAGCTGGGTGCCGAATTGATCGGTGCTCAAGTTATAACGGGTCGCCTCAAAACCGTCCTTTGAGTATCGATAAGGCTTACCGGTCTCAGGATTCAACGCCGGTCCGAAGGTGGACGGACCGAAGCCTTTCCACACAGGGATGGATGGTGTCAGCGTGTGCGTCAGGTCAATGTACTTGGCGCTTTTGAGCGATTTTTCGTAGATCGACCAGAGCCCATGGGCGCCAGCCGCAGAAGACTCCGCTATGACCTTCGGCGCAGGCACGGCGCCGGCTGCCAGCAGCAGCGTAGCGAGTCCCATGGTAGCAAACGCGTATGTAAGTGCTTTTATCATAGGCCTGACTTATGATACAGTAATAGGATATCTCAAAAATTTCAGGTGCGAGATATTGGGACGTAATTCCCGCATTCCGCTCCCTCCAGAGGTTGGCCATCCATTTGGCCATCGGCCTTCCTCTTATGTTTGGTCGGCAAATTGCACTTAGGCGATAATTACTGATTCACTCGTTCAATCAGTTTGTTGGATGGCTCCTGGGCGGGAGCTAAGACCTTGCGGGAAGCCTCTGCTCCTGTTACGGGGAGTTTGCTCTTATCGATCAAACCTATTTGAGCAAGTACTGAGGCTTGGTCCCAATAAATACGCTCACCGGCGACCTTTCCATCCTTGAATTGCACAACCACAATCACAGCAACTTCGACTTTTTTGCCAGTTGGCGGGATTCCGGGTAGAATCCACGGCATCTCAATGTTATGGGTAAACTTATGAATCAATTCGTCTACTATCCGGTCTTCTCCGACAGTGCGAGCGACGCGCACGAAAGTGGTGTCAGATGGATGATGCGGAATGAAATAAGTGCTGTAAAAACGGCGAACTGCACTAAAACCGACGTCACCGGTCATTACGGGTACATGATTGACGAAAGGATCCGAGCTCATTGTCGCCATCGTGGCATCGATATCCTTCTTTTTGAACTCTGCAGCCATGTGGGCCTCCCACATCTCAACCATCGCCAGTTTTTTCGGGGTGATATTATCTTCCGGCATAGTTTTGATCCTCCTTTGCACGTACCAGCAAACAAAAGATCTCTCGATCGGGCTAACGCCGGGTGGAACAACCCTGACCCCGCCATGCTTCCCCTGAGAAGTTCCGTTTGAGATCTCACAAAAAAAAGTGTCCTGCGGGCTCCAGGGTTCATTCCCAGGACTTGTTCGCTTTTATTTATCTGTTTAAAAAAGGCAACAGATCCGTATGATGTCCGATCATTTTCCACTTTCCTTGCTCTTTGCGGAATATATTCGTTGCACGAATCAAGACAGGTAGCGCTTTTCCGTCCTGACCTTTGTTCTCCCCCTTCTCGTAATTGTGTGTGATCGCGAGATCTTGACCGACAGTGATCCGCATATCCACTGCCTCGACTTTCCCTCCTAACTTCAAGGCGGCCTGCTTTTCCCAATTTGCAAACACTTGTCTCCAACCCACTTGGAATCCGCCCCCGGGCCCCATGTAGGTTACGTCTTCTGCGTGAGACCAGACTTCCTTCATCGGTTCCAGGTCACCGGTAAACATAGTATTCAAAGCTTTGTAAAACTGCGCTGCAGCCTCCCGGACTGCTTTTTCGTCCCCCTCAGTGGATACCGCTGTGCCTGCGGTAAGCAGAATTACTGTAAGTATCGACAGCAATATCAAACCTATGGTTCTCGTACTCATAAGTTAGCTCCTTTGTACAAGATTGTTTTACCGAACTATTGAGTGATTGAACATTTTAATACCCCATTTTGCTTTAGTTACAAAGAAACCTTAAGAATCCAAAAATCTGATTTGCATGCTTTTATCCAGCTTCACCAAATTTTCATGTATATTGAGAATATTGCCATTTATTTGGAAGGCGTCAAGTTATGATATATCGAGACTATGCTTAAGGATCAAAAGGTTTGATAATATGATAAAATTACAGGTAGGTCAGCCGCTTTAGTTTGGTGATACAGTATTATGTTATCACAGAAAAATCAAGCAGTTGATATCTGTTAGGAATTGCACTTATCACCGCATTTTCGAGCCTCCAATATTTAACCTTCCATTTTTCAGCACTTTTATCTGTGAAATATTCTAAGATCTGAAAATGGTGAGAATGATACGCCTCAAAAAGAGGGACTCATTTTGTTAACACTGTTTTGTTCTCTATCTTAGCCAGACGGACGAATTCGATCAGACGCCGTTCTAGATAAGAATAGAACGGATTCCATCGTAATCGAAGCATGTCTTCGGCAGGAATATAAAGCACGCCACGCTCTCCGCGAAGATCCATGTTTCCAAGCTGAATTTTTGAATGTTCATCTGAATCGATCATTCCGTAAAGCGGATCATTTTCGGGAAATGGCAACGCAACGTGAGAAAGTGAGTAAAGATTAAAGGGCCATTTCATACCAAGGGGCTTTCTGACGATTGTGGAAGCACCTGGTATTTTTTGAAGAACGACGATGTCACGGCTCTTCTCACTGCCGTTGGTCACGAGGTTGATGGCAAAGGGCAGGCTAGGATCATTAAGCTTGGCCTCAATACTCGTTTTGGGATCTTTTCTGAGCACATGCTTAACCTCAGAAAGTCTATTAATATCAAAGAGTACCAATTCATGACTACCTGATGGAAGTTTTGCGAACAGTCCATTAACTACGGCATTCGTCGATACCGTCGAATCGACAATAGACTGGAAAGCCAATATTGGCGGAAATCGGTTTAACTTCCCGGCTGCAGCAAGTGATTCGATCCTTGATCGAATTTCGTTAGTGATTCGGTAAACCTGGTCAGCAGCGTTCACAGCAAAAGAATTGTACTTGAAGGGATCGTACTCGGGCAAAATACTATTCCACTCGAGTTTCTTAAGACCAAGAAAGCGACCGAGTCTTGCCTGCCATTTCGCCAGGGCAGCAATTGGTGTAACTCCAATCGAGGGTGAAATCAAAACTATTCCACTAATCTTTGGCAATGTGGAATTTTCCATCCCCGAGAGAACATAGTGAAGGGCCAAGGCACCACCGTTGGAATACCCCACGAGATAGAGAGGCTGCTTTACCACTTTTGTTCTTAGATGTCCCATGGCCAACCGAACTGACGCAGCCATATCCTCCCATTTCACTTGAAGCAAACCTGAGGGTGCCGTGCCGTGGCCCGGCAACCTCAGCCCGATTACCCAAGCACCGGCCGAGTGCAATCGACGACCTAAGCTGCTCAAGCTGTAAGGCGAATCAGACATACCATGCAACAGCAAAACGCCTGCTTTGGGTGTATTTGTTGAAAGTTCGAATGTTCGATTCCAATTCGTCGACCAGCGATTAGGATCCGACAAGCTTCCCCGGTAGTAGCGATTGATAAGGTTCTGGTCCTCGGTTGGAATATGGTTTAAGATTCGCTCTTCGAGCTGATCAAATAACTGTTTCTCGATAGCAAGATAGTCTTCAAAGCTCTGTACCGGACTGTCTGCTCTATATTCGGCGTCAAGCCCGACTTGATGCCAGACTTTGAGTTCGGGTCGGTTTTCGAGAAACATTACTAAGATGACAATAAGAACGACCAATCCGCCGGTAATCCCGTAAATGAGAACCTTTATAATATGCTTAATTAAACTCGCCATAACATGCTTTCTGACCGCTAAATACTGAGCTGTCATTTTTTAAATTTTTAATAAGTGAGAGTAACAAATAACAATTGGGTGCTTAAAAGTTGTGTTACTCATAACAACAACTATCTTAATTGAAATATATTTTTAGGACACCTTCATACGGCATCATAAATAGCTCAAGCAACAGATACCTGTTGTTGATAGCAAGTATCTTATATTTTATGATGTAGGGGATTTCGATATTTTTCATCCATCCCTATTGCCATACGGTTATCATATGACATCCGGAAAGTATCAATCATACACTTTTTTCTCCGAGGCGGTGTCTTTATTAGGTTAGCCAGGAACAGCAAACGAACTGCAATCGATTACCTTAATTTTGCTTCTTCTTTTTTTGCCTCGTGGATTATCCTGAGAATACGGTCTGGATAATCCGGAGGAAACGTCCAGTAGCGCAGACCATGCTCATTGTAATTTTCCACTAAACCGCGTTTCAATGGATCAGCGTGGAATAAAAATTGAACCAGAACGTCGCTGCTGATCCAAGGATGTCCATACCAGAAATCATGTGCTCCAGATGACAGACCGGTAACAGTCTTTTCGTCAACACCGATGATATCTAACCCGGACTCGACGCTGGCGTTACGGGCCCATTGAGCGGCTTCAGGGCTAAGATCCTCGGCTCTGGGCCGTCCGGCTCTGGACACGCCGTGATGCCATTCTGCCATAGCCAGGACCGTGTCCTTAAGATTGATGGTGAGGGTAACGCTTCGGGGAATGTCTATATAACTTTGCAGATCCTCCAGAAAGGTGTCAATACCAATGTCAGCCCCGGCAAAGTAAACCTCTCCCAAGCGCAATTCCCGGCGGCTTTCTCCTTTTTTTTCTCGTCCTAAGATGGCCAACCCAGGGCTTACAATCTGGGAGCCCGCGCTATAGGCAAGGATATTTATATTTTTCGCATTGGTGTATTCGTTCAACAAAATGATGAGGTGCATAAAGGCTGGAGCCGATTTTTGGGCATGACGGACATCCGTGCCATAAGCGAGTAAATTTTCAGCTGACGGCCACAAGAAAGCTATAACCACGGAATTACGGCCTGTGAAATGGCGGTATTGGGCTGCCTGTGCCGCTGCACGATATATGCTGGAATTGGCACCATGGACATAAACCATGATATCTTTGTCAACACTGCTGGCAAGGACATCGTTAACGGAAGCTGCAAAGAACTCAATTTTCTTCGATATCTTAGCAGTTTCGTTTTTAAGGGGAATTACCGCCAATTCTTGAAGATCTTCCAAATGCAAAGCCGGTCGATCACTTTTTTCATCCGAGGTCGACAACTTGAAGATCTTTCCCCAGTCTGTTTCCTTGTCGCCTATTGTGAAGTGAGCAATGCCCAATCGCAGTTCGTTTCCTGGAAAGATAGTATAGGTTCTTCTATCATCATCTCCCATGGGTGTGCGGTTCGTTGCATAGATCACATCAACGCGATTGCTTTCCTCCAAGTTGGGGTTGATGCTGAATGGATTAAGCTCTCCCGTGGCCATTATCGCAGGTGTCGGCATGAGGTAGACTTTCTGCTGGCATCCGACCGCAGTTACAATTAAAAGTCCTATAATCAGGTATAACAGTGAACGATAATTAGTCATATCCCTACATGGTATTAATGTTGTCTGATTGAAAATAACGTCTTTGCGGTGTCCTTGTATAAGAACTATTCCATTACGTGCTAAGTAACATAATCATAAAAAGGATTGTATCGCAAGGCTATCGTTGTCCGATGAAGTGTCAAACAATGCGTTAAAGTAACATTATGCCTTGGTGATTCCAACGGGCAGATCGAATAACAGTTAGCTTAGCCGTTGGCATTTGGTGATATGGTATTGAGATATAAAAGAAATTTCGAATACTTGATATCTTTTTTTGCAGGTATCTGCAATCAGGGGCAAGTGTGGATCTGTCAGACTTATTCAAGGTTTTTAATGCGGATGATATTCTTATATTTTGCAATATATCTGCGGGTCATTGTAAATTATTTGTGCATACTCTGCGCGAACGTTCCCCATACACAGAAGCAATGCTGCATTATTAAAGCTCAAATCTAGCGACTAACCGCCTTTTCGAGGGTGGAAAGGAGACGGTCAACATCTTCGGGTGTGTTATATAGATGCGGGGATATGCGAATCGAATTCCCTCTGATGCTGACATAGACCCTGTTATCGGCAAGGTATGGGGCTAAGGACTCGGTTAGAGCACCGGGCATTGATAGACCTATGATGTGGGGCACACGATCGGCTTTGTCGGCAACCTTAAATCCCATCCGAGATGCCCAATCCCCGATAGGATCGGTGATTGTCTGAAGGGTTTGCGAAATGGCTTCCACGCCCCACTCCAGAAGCTGTCTAATCGCTGCCGCTGCAATCGGAGCCAGGATAAAGCTGCTGGCCTCTCCCATGTCATATCGACGTGCTCCCGGCTGATATTCGTTTTGATATTGGACAAGGCGCGAAAAATCCTGGGAGCCCGCCCGGTTCAACCAGTTTTCTTCCAGGGGCCTCCCGTTATGCCATTTAGGTGCCACGTAACAGAATCCAAAACCATAGGGTCCCAGAAGCCATTTATGTGCGGCAGCCACGAGAAAATCGGGCATAATCGTTTTGACTGAAAAGGGGAGCGCCCCGATCGATTGAATACCGTCGATCGCCAGCGTGGCGCCAATCTCCCGGCATCTTTGCCCAATCTCAATCAGATCGAGTCGGGTCCCATCGGTCCAATGGCAGTGGGGCAGTGCCGCAATGGCAGTGTTTTGATCTATGGCCTCGAGAACGGCGCTGGTCCAATTGCCTTTTTCAGGTCGCAAAACGGTCCTGATGACAGCCCCTTTTTCTTCCGATACCTGTCTCCACGCATAAATGTTGGATGGAAACTGTTCTTCAAGCACAACGATGTTTTGCCCATTTGATATGGGGAGGTTTCTTGCTGCCAAGGCAAGACCGTAGGATACGGCAGGTATAATGGCGATGTTATCCGGGGCGCTGCCTATGATTTGGCCAAAGAGCGTACGATTTTCCTCGATGTTTGTGAAAAAGTCATCTGAGGTGATCGACCAGGGATTGGATTTGGCTTTGAGTGCTTTTTGACCCGCATTTTTAGCGTCGAGCAGCAAGGGGGATGTATAGGAGCAGTTAAAATAGGCCACATCGTCGGGAATATCAAACAGTTTACGCTGACAAGGTATCATATCGGTCTCCTTTCAAATCGTTACCTCGCAGTTCTCATTGTTATAGAATATATTCAACAATTATATGATTACCGGCAACAATTTTTTTTTTAAGACATTCATCCATGAAAAAACAACGGGGGGCGGGTTTTCACCGTTGCTTTTAGAAAGTTGAAACGATCCATGGAGATTATATAAAGTTGGACATGGCTTCACTGATACGTGAACCCTACCTGAAGTCCTGCAGAAATCCCGGCAAGAAAGTCTCCATGCCGGCATGGGGTGGCGGCTGATCTGGGATCAGGCCCGGCGTGTAGCCCCGCTTGCTGAACGGTTCCAGTAGACAGGGATTGTTGCTGATGACATGCACCGGCACCGACCAAGTCTCCCCGGGCTCTGTGAGCTGCAGATTGGGCTGGTGATCTCCCAAAATAATGATCAGGCTTTCGGTGGTGACATACCGGGCCAGATAACCCCCCAGGGTCTCGAACTCGTAATCCAGAGAGCGCAGGTAAGCCTCCCCAGCGTTTTTCAGATCCGGCCAGTAGATCGGGTAATTGATTGACGGACGCATCTTGTAGATGCTGCCGTCGCCGATAAGGTCCCAATTGGGGATAAAGGGCGGCTGAATATTGAAGGAGGCGTGGGTGCTGATCAGCACGTAACGCACGAAAAGCGGCTGCCGTCGCCGGGTGAATTCACGGCGGCGCACCCAATCGAGCACATACTGGTCAGGCATAGGCGCCCAACCGAAGGTGGGACCACGATAGTTGAAGTGACGGGCGTAATAAACCTGTTCGTATTCGAAATAGGCGCCCTCCGGGAATGGGAACCGGGATCCGGGCATAACGGAAACAGTTCGGTAGCCGCTTCGGCGCAAATAGGCGGCCATGGGGGGCAGGGAAGAATGCAGCAGCGTGATGTCTTCCAGATGGTTTTCCACCCGGACCCCTGACTCCAGGGTATCATGGGCCAGCCAGGAGGATCCGCCGTATGTGGGCGATACCAGATAATCGGAGACCGCCTCGAAACCATGTTGATGCAGGGTCCGGCTGAAGCGAGTTATGATAGCTTCCATGGCCGGCCGGTAGCCCGGCCGGATGAAAACCGTGCGGCCGTAAGATTCCACCACGAACAACAGCACATCGGCGCCTTCCAGCCCTTTGAGGGAGGCAGGACCTATGGCTCTCTCCCGTGCGGTTTTCTCCAGGCGGACGCGGAAGGTCCGCTCTTGCTTCAGCTGATCTTGGATGGATAGAATCTCCTGACCGAGACGCATCATGGCAGGCGGTCTGGCCGCGCGCAAACCCCAGGCCACCGTTACGCAAAGGAAGAGGCCCGACCCTATCAGGAACGCGTTACGGATGCGGCGATCGGTGAACGCCTTGGCCGCCGTGTGCCAGGCATACCAGCTCGCGGCAAGGGCTGCCAGGCTCACTGCCAGTGAGACTGCCGACAGCTTCAAGAAATCCCCCCCATGGGCGGATGTCTTGAGCAGGTCGTAGAGATCATAGATATAGGCGGAATCGATATAGAGGTTGAATTGCCGGTGGAAATACATGGGCACAACGGTATCGCCGATGCGAAACAGTCGCAGCGACATAAAAAGCACCCACAGCGTCAGGCTGGTCCAGAAAAGGGTCCGTTTTCCCAAAAAGGCCACCATGGCCATTAAAACCAGAAGCAGCCAGACATCGGCCGACGGCAGCAGGAGCCGCCAGGAAAAAAGGTGGCTTGCCGGATAGTCGAAGTTCAGCAGAACGCTGAGGAATAGGTAGGCAGCAGAGAGTTTCAGCAGCGGCTGCCAGGGGAGCATCTTGATCTTCATGAGAGGGCCCCCCGGCGACGGGCTAAAAGATCGATGTGGCGGGCCTGGAAGGAGAGTTGACCGTCTTCGACCTGCTGGTGTCGCAGGTGGGCCCAGGCGGCCGGGCCGGGCAGGATGTTTTTTGGGCTCAACTCCTGCTTTACGGTTTCAATGATGGCATGCAGGAAAAAGCGCTCATCATCTGAGTAACCGGCATTGCGGGGATGGATAACCCAATCCGAGCTTCCGGCGGCCAGAAGCTCCAACCCCGGGCGCTGAATGAAGCTGAGCAGCCTTCGGCCCGTCCGGCTTGCCCCGGAGAGCCGCGCCTCCATGGATTCATGATAGCCCTGCATAATCTTCTCTTCGCCATCCCATTCCGGTAAAAAGAGGGTCTCCCCATCGAAGTTGCAAGTGAGATAGGTCAGTCCGTTTTGGGTAAGCCGCTGCAAAATCCCTGGCAGAATTGCGGGAAAGTCCAGCAAATCGAGAACGGCATGGGCCATGAGCAGATGAAAGGGGCCTTGTGCGCCGGATGGGTCGGCCAGCTCTTGGGCGCCGGCCGGAATAAGCTCAATGGAGACTTCGGCGCCTGCAGACTTCAGCCGGCCATGGTTTTCTCCGCTCCAGGTCAAAGTCCGGCCTTGGCTTTGGGCCCATTTTGAGAGGTATTTTCGGGCTGCGCTGAGTTGTCCCGGATCGCTGTCGCTGAGCACATAAGTGGCCGACCCGCTGAACAATCCCTGCTCCATAACCCTTTGAAACATGGTGCCGATGCCGGCGCCGATCTCGAGAATTTGCAACGGTTCCCGGCCTGGAGTCTGCGCCAGGGCCTGGCGCAGCGTTTCCCAGACATGGCGATTCAAGGCTCGGTCGTCAATGCTTTTTTTAGCGGCCAGGTAGTGCGGATGAAAGTCATTGCCGGTGATGTCCACGGCCGCCGAATGATTTCGGTTGGGTTTCATGTTGTCCGACAGCAACGGATTCCTCTCTTTTCAGCTTCCCGATCGGGCAGCATTTAAGGTTCCTGCCCTACCCGGAGATTCCTTCACTTCCTGCAGAAAGCGGTCGATGGCGTTGACGCTATCCTGCCACGTGGGGCCGCTCACGTAAGTTTGACGTGCGGCCAGGGCCATGTGCAGCAATTCCTCTCGATTCCTATGCAATTTTGTCAGCAGCGGCGCTAATCCCGCCAAGTCGCCGGGCTGCAACAAAAAGCCGTTGGTCCCATGACGGATGGTTTCGGCCGCCCCACCCTCCCGGCAGCCGATAGCCGGCAGGCCGAAGGCCATGGCTTCCAGGATGGCGATGCCGAACCCTTCGTAGGCGTAAGGCATGCAGAAGAGATGACTCTTGCCGAGGGTCGTTATCAGTTCGTCTTCCTGAAGCGGGCCGAGAAAGGACACCGAGTCGATCAGACCCAGTTGCTCGACGAGCTGCCGGGCCCTCACAGCATGGGCCGGGTCGAAGTCCAGGCCTCCTACGATCGAGAGGCGCCAAACGTCCCGTTGAATCCCTGCCAGGGCCTTGAGTAACGGCAGCAGACCTTTTCGGGGAACCACGATGCCCAGGAAGAGCAGCTCCAGCGGTCCGGGCCGGCGGGCCCGCCGGCCGATGGCCTCAGCAGAGAGCGGACTCCCGAAACGGTCACCGGAAGGGTAGGCGATCACCTGAGGCCGATGGTTGTTCACCAACGAAGCCACGTCCCGCCGGGTGGTCTGCGAGTTATGGATAAAGCCATCCACCGAGGCCAGGAAACACCGCTCGGCCACGGCCAGCAGCCTGTTCTGCCAGCGCCGGCGCGGTTCACGGCAGCGAAGATGATGGACCAGGGCCACAACGAACGGTCCGGCCTTTCGACGAAGCCGTTTATTCAGCAAAAAAAGCGATGGATGACATAGTTCGTCCTCTATCAGGATATCGAAATTGCCGCTGCGCAGTCGATGGCACAGCCCCGGGGACAAATTGTGCCCCAATCGTCGAAGATACGCGTCGCCGGCGAGGCTGATCACTTCCACTTCGTGCCCCAGACCGACCAGACCCTGAACCACCATGCGGTCATATAGGTAGCCTCCGGTGAGGGTGTCCAGGCTGCCGTAAATGATAATGCCGATACGCATCAGAGTGCGGCGCGATAGGAGGTCCAGGCGATCTCGTCCTCCCAGATGGTGACGGTCATGGCGTCCAGTGCAAGATGCGCCAGCCTCTCCTTGAAGGCGTCATGGAGGACCAGGGCCAGTCGTTCGATGCTGGGATTGAGTCCTGAAAAGACGGCCAAAGTGTTCAAGGTCTTGTCCCGGAAATGCGCCGCCACCGCATCCAGATGATCCGCCACCTCGACGATATCTACCAGAAAGCCGTGGCGATCCAGCGACTCTGCCTCCAAGACCAGTTCCATGCGGTAACGATGGGGATGCTCGATGTTCTCCTCCCCCCAGTCGCCGCCCACCAGATAATGCCGGGCACTGAATTCGCGCCGCATGCCGAGACTGTACATGTTTTTTTCTCCTTGCGTGGTGTCACGCCGTTTCGGCTTGTCGATAATCGAAAATAACCTGGATCGTCTCACCCGGACTGCGGTCGATGAGCGTATAGGCCGAGGCTGCATCGGCCAGGGCAAAGCGCTGGGTGATGCAGGCCGCAGGGCGTACCCGGCGAAGCATTTCCCAGGCCAGATCGATTCTCCGGCAGGTATGCCATCGGCCCGTGAGTTGGGGTGCGATACTGCTTACCTGGGAGCTGATCAGGGCCACGCGGCCGCGATGGAAGAAAGCGCCCAGGTCCAGATCGGCCCTTTTTGCGCCGTACCAGGAGCCGACCACGATCCGGCCGCTGTAGCGTACAAGCGCCAGAGCGGTGTTCAGACCCACTGGGTTGCCCGAGAGTTCATACACCAGGTCCGCTTCGCCCCCACGGCCCAGCCCTTTGCCCCAACGCGTCAAAAGGCTCGGGTCCTGCGGATCGAAACACTCGCCGGCGCCGAGACCAAGGGACGCCTCACGCCGTAACGGGTAAGCGTCAACCGTCGCCAGGGCGGCCAGCGGGAAACGGGACAGCAGGGCCGTGGTCAAAAGACCGATGATGCCCTGGCCGACGACGACAACCTTTTCGCCGATCAGGGGGCCACCGTCCAGCAGAAGGTTGACCGCCGTCTCCATGGCGGGCAGAAAAAGGGCGGTTTCATCGTCCAGGTCGGCGGGGATAGGGTGGAGCGTCGCCGGTCTGGCACAGAAGAGGTCCTGGTGGGGTTGAAAGGCGAAGACCCGGTTATTCCGCCATTCGCCGGAGACCGCGCTCCCCGTCTCCATTACCCGGCCCACCGCACAATAGCCGTAAACCAGGGGATAGGCGAAATCTCCGGCAAGGCTGTCGATGGTTGCATCCTTGGCCACGCCCGGCGGCCACTGGCCCCGGTAGACCAGCATCTCCGTTCCCGGGCTGATTGCCGAACAGTGCGTTTGCACCAGGACTTCATCGGCGGCAGGCCGAGGCGCAGGCCCGACTTTCACGGCGACCTGCCCCGGTTCTGTAAATTCCAGGCGATGCCTCTTCATGGGTCCTGCCACCGGGGTTGGGCCCAGATGACAATGTCGGGGCCGCAGGATTGGTAGGAAATTGGATTAAAGCCCAAGAGCGAACCATTGCCCGCGGCAGGCCGATCCAATACCGGCAGGCCGCCCACCAGGCAGGGGGCGATGGTGATGATCATCTGGTCCACTAGGCGGGCCTTGATGAAGCTCGTAATCACCTGGCTGCCGCCTTCCACCATGATGTTCCGGATGCCGCGCCGGCCCAACTGGTAAAGTAAATCGGACAGATCAACCATACCGCGCAGGTCGCGGCGGCAGCGAATAACCTCGGCCCCCCGGCTTTGCACCTCGCCGACCCTTTCGGAAACGTGATTGTCGGTGCAGGCCAGCCAGCAGCGGCGGTCGGTGCGGTTAAGCAAGCGGGCCTGCAAGGGGATGCGCAATTTGCTGTCCAGAACGATGGGCTGGGGACTCGTTCCCTCTATGAGACGCACCGTCAGCAGGGGATCGTCCACCAGCAGTGTTTTAATGCCTATAACGACGGCATCGCAGGCTGCCCGAATGCGATGGGTCAGGACCATGGACTGATGGCTGCTCAATCGAAGCTGTTCACGATTGCGGGTAGCGATGCTGCCATCCACGCTCTGGGCATAGGAAACCGTCACCAGCGGCCGATCATGACGGGCCAGGATCAGCTCGGACAGGCGCGGCAACGGCTCGAACCATTCTTCCAGAAGGCAACCGGACTGGCCGGCGTCGGTGGCCGAAGTACAGCCCTCACGGCGGCGAATGGTGCCCTGAGGCGTATCCTCAGACATGGATACCCTCCCTGTGGGTTCTTTGTATGTCGTTGATGATACCGGCCTTCCTCCAGTAAGTCAAATAATGCATGGCAAACCCCCAACCGGCCAGGCTGAAGAGAATGTCGCGGAACCGAATGATCAGACAGAGGCTGAGTCCAAAAGCACTGCCTTTTCCGAGGAGAGCGGTTACCCAGGGCAGGGCCGTTTCTAGAACACCGATCCCCGCCGGTAAGGGCGTGAAAAATGCCAGCCGTGCCACCGCAACCACTGCGGTCAATTGCCAAAATGACAACGGCAGGCCCAGAAGCGCGGACATCACCCAAAATTCGGCAAAGACGCCGACCCAGTGAACCAGGGAAAGAAAATTGGCCAGCAGGAATTGGCGCCGGTGCTCTCGAAAGAGGGATTCCGCTATGGCTTCCCCTTGAACAATGATCGCCTTCAAGGACCCAAGACTGCAGGATAACTGAGGCAAATAGTCTCCGTCAAACTTTTTGAACGGAGAAAATAATCGCGATAGAGGTTGTTTGCCGGTGAAAAGCGCGGATAGGAAAGCGCTGAACGCCGCCAGCAGGGCAATAATCATGATCATTCCCTGATTTCCGCCAAAGAGGCTGGATTCGACAGAGGTCGGATAAATCAGGCAAAAAGTCAGGACGACCATGCTGGCCAAAAGCTCCAGCAATCGGTCCACCGCCACCGAGGTCGCTGCGCAAGACATGGGGATACCCTGTCTATGGTGGAGGCAGTAAACGGATAAAGGCTCTCCCCCGAAATGCGGGCCGGGGGTAAGATAGCTCGCGGCGTTGGCGGCGGCGCGATAAGCACAGGCGGTGAGCAAATCCACCGGCCGGCCCAGTGCCCTTAGAAGCAGCCACCAGCGCGAGGTCATCAGGGGCAGCTGGAGCAGGTTGACGATCAGAAGAATCAGGATTGCCAAGGGGCCGAGTCTCGCTAATAGATCCAATGCCGCGGCCCAAGTCACGCCCTTCAGGGCATGCCAGGCCAGCGCCAGGCTGAGCAACCCGAGCAACCAGCGCCAGCGCTTCTCTAATACCCGCCGGATGGCTGATGCTTTGAGCGGATCCTGCTCCGATGACATGAACGGTGCGGTCATGGGGCCTCGCCAGATGTTATTGATCCATTTTTGCCGCGGCGATAAAGGACCGTTTCTTCCGGGGCCCAGAGGGACATGGCACCGGTTCCGGTCAACATCAACGTGGCGGCGGTGCCGAAGATCACCATGCAGATCAGGGACGCGCCGAATGGGGAATAATTGCTGCCGAACATCAGGGTCAGCAAAAGGGCCGCGCTGCGACCCATGATACCAAAACCGACCAACAGGCAGCAAAGGCCGTGGGCCAAGTGCCAGACCGGGTGGGCCCGGTAAACGCCATAGCCGACTAAAGCGGCGATTCCTCCCGAAAGGATCACCAGGCGCAGCACCATCGGCAGAAACTTGGTTAACAGAGATGTTACCCATGGGTCGAGTGTGGATTTTCGATGCATATCTGTCTGCACGCGGCAGGACACCATCAACCAGTCTCCTAAGAAACCGATCAACAGAGGGGCCATGAAAATAAGGGCCGCAGCATAGGTGAAGACCGGATTGAAGATCGGCAGGAGTGCGATCCCCACCAGTCCCATCTGAAAGCCGGCGATGATCCGTGCACAGGGGCGTGGCCGCAGAGCGATCACGGGAAGAGCCCGTTTTTGCCGCAACCAGATTCCCAGTACAAACGGATAGTAGGCCAGACCCACCAGGAGATAGACGGCCGGCAATCTACCGAGAGCCACAGCCACCAGCGAGGCCACCAGCAGTCCCGCGGCATCGGATTCGATGTCCAGGCGTCGGCCGAGTTCGGTCTCCCGTTCCTGTTTCCTCGCTACCAAACCATCAAGCAGGTCGGCCAGCGAGAGTCCCAGATAGACAATACCCGCCGCCCAGGACAGGCTGTTGGGCAGCGAGGGGCCCCGGCTGAGCGTCCAGGGCAAAATGCCGGCAAGTCCGATGATGGCGCCCGCACGCATCAGGGTGATCCAGTTGGCCGTCCCCAGCGTAGCGAAAAGATGGCCATCTTCGCCCCGGCGGTGGTTGGACCCTAAATGACGAACCAACTGTCGTTGAATATGCACCGCCACGGCCAGACCGGGTAAAAGTCCCAGGATAACGCTCGGTTGCGATGGGATTTCATGCCAGCAAAAGCAAAGAGACAACAGCCAGGGCGCAAACAGAAAGCCTGCGGCCGGACGCATTTGCCGACGCAACCGTAAAGGGATTATTTTGGGTTTATTCATTCCCTGCTCAAATAATAGAGGCGTTGGGGTTGTTGCCTTCAGCATTTTTCAGAATTACCTGCCATAATCCTGTGGGCATTGCCCATCAGCGTTGAGATCGTTATAGTAGGTTTTAAAACAGGGAGGTCGCATGAACAACCCACTGAGCGAATCAAAAAGATAAGAACTTGCTTTCAAGCGTGAAGAATAGAAACAATTAAGGTTGTGTGCCGCGGCAAGCTGAATCCCAATAGAGAATACGATCAGATATATACATCAACCAACATATGCAAAATCCATTCTAAGAATTAATATGACCGATAACAGGCATTATGTCAAGAAGACATTTTTGCCCAAAATACTGAAATGCCCCCAAATTTGGACACAAGAAACCTATTAAATAGAAATAAATAAGACGAATATACTATATTTGAGCTTTTAGTCTTCTAACATTAAATTTCATAAAATTGATGGATTGGAGATATGGTATTACGAAATCCCAGAAATTTAAGGTGCGTGATATTAGTACGAAATTTCAGCTATCACCAATTATGCCTCTACAACTTATCCGTATCCTAAACTTGAAATCGCGGGTTCAAAATAAATTGGCATACCAAGTCTTAACTGGCTTAAACCTCTGTGGTGATTGGGCCATAGGGTACTTCGGGATCGATGTGTAGTACCTTAATTCCACCGGAGAATACGCGGACATTGCCATCAGTTGCAGAAACCACAACCGCTGTCGAAGTGGTTCGCTTCGTAACGGCGGCGGCAGCGACATGTCATGCTCCGAGACCGGCCGGCAGTGATATTTTGATTTTTGGTGAGGTCAAAAAAGTTCCTGCTGTTTGAATGAGGCCATCGCCCCGGATGACAAAGGCCCCGTCAAGCTTAGCCAACTCGACGATGGCATCGTGGATATCGGAATTTGTAATTCTTCGGCTGGCTTCGTCGTGACCTTGAAAGGGATTGGGGATAAGCTGTTTGGAATCCTCAACTCGAATTTCAAAAAAGTAATTTTTTCGACCACTTAGTAAGGATTTATCATTCTTTTAACATAAAAAGATCTTGGGCCTCTTTTATGTCTGTAGCCGGCCCCACAAAAACCACATGGTCGCCCACCTTGATCTCTGTTTCTCCGCGAGGTACCACGAACTTCTTGCCGCGTATGACTGCAGCGACAACACAGTTCTTGGGGATATCGATATTCTGAATGAGGTTTCCGGCCACCTTGGCTTTCTCCGGTACAACCATGCCTACGAGACTGGCCACCCCGCTTGAAATTTCAAAAAGTTCGGCAACGCCGGGCCTGTCGAGGTAATTTTCCACCATTGCGGCCGTTGCCCATGGTGCGCTGATCGCCACCACGCCGCTTTCATCAAGCAGCGGCAAGTAGTCGGGGTCCTGAACAATGGCAATAACTTGTTGAATTCCAAGGCGTTTGGCTTGAAGTGCGACGATGACATTTCGACCGTCATCTTCCGAAGAAGCAATGGCAACATCGATATTGTCCAACCCCACCTGCTCGATAAGTTCTTTCTTGGTGCCGTCCCCTTGGTAGATTGGCGCGTTGAATCGTTGCTCCAGTTCTTTACAGAGAGTCTCATCCTCTTCAATAAACGTAATTTGATGTTCTGAAGAGCGGAACAACAGCCAATACTCATCTCTGGCCAGAAGCCGTTTGGCGATATTCTGGCCCTGCCGTCCGCCGTTGATAATAAGAACACGCATTTTTTTTCTCCTTCGTAAAAGGATCCACATCTTTACCCAAGCAAAAGCCTTGGGCAATTTATTAAGACGGGCTCGATTGGCCGGGCGGATAAGGTATACACCGGCACCTGCAACGGTCAATATGCCGCCCAGAATGAAGCTCCTGAACTCCAATGCAGGCACAAACAGCCAGCATGCCAGCATGCCGCAGATAGGTACGCAAGGAAAAAATAAAACTTTAAAGGGACGACGCAGATTCGGCATTTTTTTATGGAGCGCAATGACACTGAAACAAACTATCCCCTGTCCCATCAAGTAGCCGAAATCACTTACCGAAGCAACAAGTTTGACGATTCCCGAAGAACCGAAGGCAATGACAATGGCACCGCAAATTAAAAGTGCCACATGCGGTGTTCGAAATCGTTTGTGAAGTCTGGCAAAAAATAAAGGCAAGTGTCCGTCCCTGCCAAGTGCGTACAAAATCCTGGCGCTGGCGCCCAGTGTGACACTAAAGGCCGAAAGGCTTGCCATGATGGTCGCCACGATTCCGGCCCATCGGCCCCACACGCCGAACAATCGATCCGCGGTAAAGATAAACGGAACATCGCTCTTGGCAAGAACCGAGTGGTTAACGCTCCCCATCATCGTAAAGATGACAAACACATAAATAACGATACCAACACCCATGGTAATCAGAATGGCTCGCGGAATTGTTTTGGCCGGTGCAATGATTTCCTCGGCCGCCACAGTGATCAAATCAAAGCCGACATAGGAGATGTAGATCAGTGCCATTCCTGGTATAAAGGGCGAGTATCCCATAGGTGCCACAGGGGAGAGATTCTCGGGCTCTATTTGAAAAGTACCGAGGGCGGCAACACCAATGAGGATGGCTAGCTCCACAAGATTCATGATGGTTATGACCTTGAGTGCCTGGGACATTCCCCAGAAGTTAATACCGGCAAACACAACCGTGGTCACACAGACCAGCAAAACAAGATTGATCGTCGGTAAGAAATAAGCCCGGATAGTGAGTGCAAAAATCAGCGCATACATAGCGCAGGCAACGGTGTTCCCAATCCAGAAAAACCAGCCGGTAAGAAATGCCACCGGTTTGGGGAGGGTCCGGCTGGTAAAAGAGTATCCGCCACCGGCCAGGGGAATAGCAGCACCCAGTTCGCTGTAATTGAGCGCCGTAAACATGGTCACAAGCCCCATTACCAGGTAAGCAAAAATCCCAAGTGGTCCGACCATGTGGGCCAGTTCACCTGGCAAAGCAAATATGCCGGGGCCCATCATAGCGCCAATGCCGATCATGACGGCCATAAACAAACCGATGTTGCGCTTGAATGTAATTTGTTTGGACATATTAGAAAATCACGCGGACGCCACTTAGATCCTGTATGGAAAACGAATGCTTTTCTTCGAGCGTTCCGATAAAAATATTGTTTATCGGCACCTCGAATTCTTTGGGCACTGCATCAACGATTTCTGAACTGAATTTTTCTTTACGAACCACCCGGTTCGATTTCAATGCGGGATATATTTCTTTGAGTGTATCAAGGCCATGCTGAATATCCTGTTCTTTATCGTGTTCCGGATGATTATAAAGATTAAAAGCAATTATTATTTTTTAACCAAATAGAAGATCGAGAATCTAATTCATAATCTTAATTTTACAACTTTTATAAGAAAAGACACCAGAAAACAAGGTGGGTTTTGACAAAAGCTACCGCGGCCAGAAAATTTGATAGAAATTTCTGCGTAAATTTGAATTTGAACTCTGTGGATACCATACAAGAAGGCAAAATATCACTGAACCTTGATATATTGAGACTATGCTAGAAAAAGCAAGAGATTGATAGCATGACGAAAATGCATTTATCTCAGGTCCGCGCTATGAAGGAGATATGACCAGTTTCACACTTTCACCCTAAACTCCAATATATTGTGTAGCAGCTTAAATAATACAAGCTTGGTAACCGTTCTCATTGTTTTGCCTTGCCCATAGAACCCTTGAGTTCAATCATGGCCTGCAGACTGTCTTTAATCATCGTATTCCACGGACGATCGATCCCGATAATAAGCAGCATTAGCAAAGAGAATGCAAGTATCAAGGCACATCTTTCGACAAGGTGCGACTGCCGGCTATCCCGGCTTGGTATTCCAGATCAAAAATTCGGTTACATATTAAGGAGCTTCACTCCCGCACAAACCCTTGCCCTTAAAAGGGAGGGGAAGGGAGAAGTGGGTCACAATTTGAAACCCTACGGGATTGCCGATCCTGCCGCACCTATTGCGTCAGATGCCGTCCCGCATAGTTAACTATAGCGGAAATGGCATCTTCCTTGTATGTGCGGCAACCTTGACAATCGCTCAGCTTAGGTTAGGGTTTAGCAAACTTCTGACCAATGGCTTTGCCGTAATCCTGGCAGGCACGCGTTGCTTCATCAGTTTTCAGAGCCTGTTCTTTCAAATTTAATGCACCCAGATCAACCATATCCATTTTGAATACGTAAAGCATTGTATCATATATCATTTCAGCAGATTCACCGCTATGGGTATAAGACCCGAATGCGCCCCCCATCTTGCCCACCAGATTGGCTTTTTCCGCCAGGAAAAGAAATGTTTTCATGCCCGCAGTGATATCCCGATGATAGGTGGGACACCCGAATACGAAACCGTCGTATCCTCCAAAATCTTTTTCATCTTTTATATCGGAGATTTTTTTCAGCTCCGCACTGTTTCCGGTGAGACGAGCACCTTCTGCGATATATTCCGCCATTTTTTCCGTATTTCCCATTCTGCTGTAATATGCGATAAGCACTTTGGCCATTTTTGTCCTCCTTTTTAAATTTTAAATTTGAATTCCCCGCTGCTTGCAGCGGGGGATGAATTCAAATAAAGATAAGATCCTTATTTAAAGCGAAAGAGCGGTGCCGCAGCCCTCAGGGCTGTGGCAAAAATTCCGAAATACCCCGCAGCTTGCTGCGGGGATAGGAATTTTAGCCTTTCGCCAACTTAGCGG
>JAJDND010000051.1 GCA_022340885.1 Desulfobacterales bacterium
TAAGACTCCTGGCACAGGGCGTTCAGGTTTTGATTTTAGATGAGCCGACCACCGGCATCTCCGGGGAGCAGAAAAAGATTCTGTTCCAGGCCCTAAAGAAACTTGCCGGCGAAAATAAAAGCGTGGTTCTGGTGTCCCATAAACTGGAGGATGTGGAATCCGTGTGCGATAAAATAACCGTGATGAAACAGGGAACCGTATCCGGAGAGATGGAAAGACCCTTTGCCACGCAAACGTTGTTGGAATTGATGTTCGGGACCCCGCCGGTTCCATTGTCCCGCACCCGCGTAAAGCCGGGCGATTGTATTCTCGAGTTGACCCGTATATCCGCCTCCGGCGGCCGCACAGGCCTCAGAAACTGCAGCCTTGCCTTTCGTCAGGGAGAGGTTGTGGGCCTGGCCGGTCTCGAAGGCAGCGGCCAGGCCGTTTTTCTCAAAACCGCCGCGGGGTTGAAGCAGCCGTCCAAAGGATCCATATCTCTTCGGGGCAGGAACATGAACGGTAAGAATTACCATGATTTTAAAAATCACGGTGTCGCATACTTACCGGGCTCCCGTATCGAACAAGGATTGATACCGGGGCTGAATATCGCTGAGCATGTTTCACTTCAGGACAAAACAAAAGGATTTTTTGTCAACACGATACGTAGCGTTCAAGGCGCAAAAAACCGAATCGCCGATTTTCGAATCAAAGCCGAACCGGAATCTTTCGTGGAATCGCTTTCCGGGGGAAATCAACAGCGCCTGCTGCTTTCATTTCTGCCCGCGGATCCGGTTTTGCTGCTATTGGACAATCCTACGAGAGGATTAGACATGGAATCCGTGCTTTGGGTGTGGGAGTATTTGCATGCCTATTCCACCCATAACGCATGTCTGGTTTTTTCATCTTCGGAACTCGACGAAATCCTGACAAATGCCGATCGCGTCCTGGTTTTTTTCGACGGTGCCGTGATTAAAGATACACCGACGGATCAGACGGATGTCCACGAGCTGGGGCGGGCCATTGCTGGCAAAAGCTGAAAGTGGGATTTGTTTGATACTTGGATTTTGGTATTTGGAATTTCAACCAATAACTATCAACAGGGCAAATCCCCTCAGGGGATAACCAACGCCGAGCCCTCTGGGCTCGGATTATTTAGCCTCATTCCACTTCAACCATAAAAGACCGTCGCCATCGAGATTATGAGAATCATCACCCGATATCTGATTGAAGGCATACTGGCGCTGTTTGCGGTGTTATTGTCCACCACGATCATTCTCCTTGTTTCCGGCGCCCCGCCATTTGCCGCCTATTATTATCTGTTCAATGGATCATTGGGGTCCTGGACCAAGCTGGCACAGGTCATACAGGTTTGGGTACCGCTGACGCTGTGCGCGTCCGGTCTTTTATACACCTTCAGAATCGACCTTTGGAATATCGGTGTTGAAGGACAGATCATGCTGGGGGCTGTTTTCACCACGGCGGTGCTCCGGATCGATGCGGCAAAGAGCATGCCGATACTTTTTATCGGATTGTCGCTGGCGGCCGGCATCTTCGGTGGCGCGCTATGGGCCGTGGTTGCAGGGTTTTTAAAAACAAAGGGGGGCGTCAATGAAATTTTTGCAGGTCTGGGGCTTAATTTTGTGGGGCAGGGGATCATCCTCTGGCTGATTTTCGGTCCCTGGCGCCGTCCCGGCATAGCATCCATGAGTGGGACGGAACTTTTTTCCCAAAAGCTGTGGCTGCCTTTTGACCCGGCCCTGCGGCTTTCACCGGTGGGGCTGATCTTGGCTTTGGCTGCCCTGGTTTTAACGGCGCTGTTTTTGCGACATGCCCGCATGGGGTTAAACTTGAAAGCCATTGGAAATAATCGGGATGCCGCCATGCTGTTCGGCCTGAAACCCGACCGGTATATGATCATTGCCATGATTTTCGCCGGGGGGTTTGCCGGCCTGGCCGGAAGCGTTCAGGCCGCCGGTGTGTATCATCGCCTGCTGCCCGCCATATCCAGCAACTACGGATACCTGGCGCTTCTGGTGGTGATGTTGTCAAACTATAATATATGGATCACTCCGCTGGTGGCGTTCTTTTTTGCATGCTTAAACGTCGGCAGCATCCAACTGCCCATGATGCTTCAACTCGATTCATCCCTGAGCGGGGTGATTCAGGGGGCGTTTGTGCTGGCGGCGCTGGCCATATACGCATGGCGTGTCCGCGGAAAATTGACCGGAGCAACGGCCCAAAGATGATGGAACTCGAATTCGCCCAATTATTTGCCGGCGTCGTGGCCGGTGCAGCGCCCATCGTTCTGGCAGCCCTTGGCGAGACGATAACGGAAAAGGCCGGCGTTATTAATCTCTCACTTGACGGAACCATATTATTAAGCGCCATGGTCGCATTCGCCGTTGCCTTTGAGACCCACAATATTTTTTTGGGTTTTATTTTTGCCGCTATGGTGGGCGCCGCTGTAGCGGCGATTGTTGCATTTTTCAGCATCTATTTAAATCAGTCACAGGTCGCGGTCGGCTTTGTATTGACGTTGATGACCCGCGATCTCGCCTATTTTCTCGGCAACCCGTATTCCCGCTTGCAGGGTCCTCAGGTTCTTCCTTTGCCCATCCCCCTGGCAAAGACCATTCCTTTTTTGGGACCGGTATTTTTTAATCAGAACCTGCCGGTTTACTTCAGTCTAATCATGATCGCCTGCTGCGGGTGGTATGTGTACAAAACGCCCATGGGATTGCATCTCAGGTCCGTAGGAGAGCGCCCCCTGGCATCCTATGCCAGAGGAATCAATCCTAAGACGCTGCAGATGGTTTATTCAATCGGCGGAGGTCTTTTGGTGGGCCTTGCCGGGGCGACATTTTCCCTCTGTGTCAAGCCGGGCTGGGGCCGTCCCCAGGGCGCTGAAGGAACCGGATGGATTGCCCTTGTGCTGGTGATCTTCGGCGGGTGGAATCCCATAAAAGCCGCCATGGGCGCCTATCTTTTTTCATTTTTGCAGATTATGGGAATATACTGCCAGCAATGGCTGCCCGGCGTACCGGCCCAGGTTTTTCAGGTTGCGCCGTTTCCACTGATGATTTTTACGCTTTTGGTGATGTCCCTGGCTCAAAAAGAGTCCGTACTGAACTGGGCCGAAGATAAACCTCAAATGAGATCCATCCTGGTGTTTCTTTCCGGAAGCATGCCGAGCGCTTTGGGCAAATCCTACCGGCCGGAGTGAAGCTGGAGACCCCGTTCAGCTCTTAATTCACGCCGGCCCTTTGAAAGGCGTCGTTGACCATTTCCTGGGCCTGTTGTTGGATTTTGCGAAGATGCTCCCTCCCTTTGAAGCTTTCCGCGTAAATCTTGTAAATATCTTCGGTGCCGGAAGGACGGGCGGCAAACCAGCCGTTTTCGGAGACCACCTTGATGCCGCCGATGGGCGCATCATTGCCGGGCGCGCGGTTGATTTTGGAAATTATCGGTTCTCCGGCCAGTTCCTTTGCCGTAATCGTGGCAGGCGACAATTCCGTGAGGGCTTTTTTCTGCCTGGCGGTGGCCGGTGCATCGATTCGTTCATATGCCGGACTGCCGAATCTGTCTTCCAGTTCTTCATATAGCCGTCCCGGGTCTTTTCCGGTGGCCGCCGTAATTTCGCAGGCCAGCAGATCCATGATAATGCCGTCTTTATCAGTGGTCCAGACGGTGCCGTCTTTTCTTAAAAAGCAGGCCCCGGCACTTTCTTCTCCGCCGAATCCATAGCTGCCGTCGATCAGCCCGTCCACAAACCATTTAAAGCCCACGGGAACTTCCGAGAACTTTCTGTCGAGATGGGTGCTGACCCTGTCGATCATCGAACTGGATACCAGAGTTTTGCCCACAACCGCATCATGTCTCCATCCGGAGCGGTTTTGGAAGAGATACCACACGGCGACCGAGAGATAGTGGTTCGGGTTCATAAGCCCCGCACTTTGGGTCACGATGCCGTGGCGGTCGGCATCCGGGTCGTTTCCAAAGGCGATATCGAAGCGGTCTTTGAGCTTTATCAGGCGGGCCATGGCATAAGGCGATGAGCAGTCCATTCGGATGTTGCCATCCTTGTCCACGGTCATAAACGAAAAAGTGGGATCAACCATCCGGTTGACCACCTCTATGGACAGACCGTAAGTCTCGGCAATGGGGTCCCAGAAACCGACGCTGGAGCCGCCGAGGGGGTCAACACCGATGCTGAGGCCGGCTTTGGCAAT
>JAJDND010000057.1 GCA_022340885.1 Desulfobacterales bacterium
CAAGAAGAACCGTTTTCGTGGGAGACGATATCCCGGCTCAAACATCTAACAAAAAATTAGACCCATTTTTAGGAAATGGAAAAGAGGAAATAGGAAAGAGTCCCAATTCGTCCGTCGTCCGTCATTCGTCATCTGTCATCCGATTACTGATGCCATGAATTCCCGATCACTCTTCATTATCTTCATTCTTCAACAAAATACGGATGATCTTCGGGATATAATCCTCCGCCTTTTGCGCATCGAATCGGCACGAGGCGGCGGCCCGGTGACCGCCCCCTCCGAATGCCGTCAGCATCCGTCCGACATTCACGTTGCAGCTTCGATTAAAAATACTATGTCCTACACTGACGGCGAGTCGTTTTTTATCTTTATCATCATAGCGAATGGTAACGCTCACCACCGTTTGGGGAAACATCGAATAAACCAAAAAACGGTTTCCGGAGGGTGCCTTGTCGAAGCCGCGAAAATCCGTGATGGAGATATGTTCTTCTACCCGGGTATTTTGCCATAATAAATCTTTATAAAGCCTGTTCTTCTCCTTCGCGGCGTCACAATGCGCCTTGACTTCGGGATTCTCGAGAATTCCATCGATGTCCGAATTTCTGAGCAGATGAACCAGCCGGTTCCAATAGCCCTCCTCGTGACCGTCCCGTCCCAGAACCGTCATGGAGAGCAATACCACGCCGTATCTTTCAGGATAAAGGACCTCGTCCATGGATAAATCCGCGGCATCGATTTTGTCGGTTTGTTTGATCAATTCAGTGTAATCCTGCCTAAAGCTATTCCTATAATAGTCAAAAATAACCCGTGCGGCCGAAGGGGCAATCTTGAACGCCCCCTCGAACGGTGTGTCGATTCTGTTGGTATGATGATGATCGAACCATAAGGTACAGCGATCGTCATATGGGAGGTTCGCGATGATATCCCCGGCTCGAACATCCACCAAGCCCCTTTGCATGTCGTTGGGCTCCACCCATTTCACCGGTTCCGTGATATTTTCCGCTTCATAAAGCAATGCTGCGCATACAACGCCGTCAAAGTCCGCTCTGGTGATAATACGCATTTCGAATTCCTTTATTCGTAGTTTTCAATGCCGTCCAAATTATGTAGCGACAGGGTTCGTTAATCCGCTTTTTTTCTTATGTCTTCCAAGTACTGCTCCCATTCCATCGGGAGAAGATGTTTTTTGGCGTTGTTGCATTCCTTGCAGGCTGCAACGACGTTGCCTTTGGTACTTCGGCCGCCGCGGGATATGGGAATGATATGGTCCATGGTCAGTTCTTTGGGCGGCGTGGGGCGCCGGCAGTAATGGCAGATCCCTTTGGCACATCTTCGCTTCCACCACTGGGAATTGCGCAGCTCCCTGGCCTTGCGGCGCTCTTTGTTGATATCTTCTTCCGTCAGATTATAGGCAAATGGTTCCATTTTTTGTATCTTTTTACCTAAATCAAGCGATTGTCGAGGTTGCCGCAGATACAAGAAAGATGTCGTTCCGCTATAGTTGGCTATGCGGGACGGCATCTGACGCTGTACATGCGGTAAGATCGGCAATCCCGGAGGGTTTCAAATTTTAAAATATCAATTGAGACAATTCATTAAAAAAATATTTTAATCTCCTTTTGAAATTTGAAACGCTTGGTTTAGGTTCAATTATTAAGTGCTAAGCCGAGGCTTTCGATCCAGTTCAGTATTTCCCGGTTTAACAGGCCGTAAAACGTTTCAGATCCGCCCAGACCCCGCCGGCCGAAATAATAGTTGATTTCAAGAAAGAGCGGTGTATTGACGCTCGTTTCGGAAGAATAGAGAATATCAAAGCCTGCCAGGTTGATCTGTGTCTGAATGCAAAAATCTTTTACCGATGCCACGGCTGTTTTCTGCAGCTTCGGGTGCAGATCATAATCGATGGTTGCATCTTTAGCGACATTCGACAAAAAATGATCTGCATGGTGCTGGATCCGCCAGTAAGAAAAAAAGGTCTCGCCGACGACAACGACCCTGAGCGAACGGTTGTCTGTGGGTATATACTCCTGAATAATAAATCCTTTTTGGCCGCTGGCTTCGAATGCTCCAGCGGTTTTCAGGACATCGGCCAAATGATCGACCGATTGTATCAAATAAACAAGATCTCCGTCCCCGCCCCAATCGAATTTAAATACAAACGGAATATCGAAGATCGGCTTTTTCGGAATATTCGGATAACGCTCGAAAAACGATTGCGTGTCTCGATATATTTCAGTTTTCGGATGACACATTTGATGCTTTTGAAAAAGTTGAATCTGTCCGATTTTACCCTTGTGCCTGAATTTGGCATCGAAATTGGGGAAAACATGCCTGCAGTTGCTTCGCGCCATTTTGTAAAGCGATTGGCCGCATCCCTGGGGCAAAATGACGGCATCTGCGGCCTGTATCGCCATAAGGTCATCCGGTCCGGGCTCCCGACCGGCGCAGAGCAGATTCTTGTCGGCTTCAAAGCACGGATGGTAAGACAGAATCATCAGTACCCAAACTTTCTCAGAGCTTTTGTGTCTTTGCTCCAGTTCTTTTGTACCCGCACGAAAAGTTTCAGATAGACCTTGGCGCCCACCATTCGTTCGATCTCTTTCCGGGATTCCATGCCGATGAGTTTTAGCATCTTTCCATTTTTCCCGATGATCATTCCCTTCTGCGAAACGCGTTCGACATGAATGGTGGCATTGATGTTTATCAGCGCGCCATTTTTTTGTTCGGAGAATGACGTTATGGTAACCGCCGTTGAATACGGTATTTCCTGACCGGTGAGACGGAAAACCTTTTCCCGGATCATTTCAGCGGCGATAAAACGCTCCGGCATATCGGTAAACGTATCTTCGGGATAATAGGGCGGCCCCTTCGGCAACAGCGGCGCCATGACGGAAACGAGTTCATCGATACGATCCCCCAGTATAGCCGAGACCGGAATGATGGCGTTAAAAGGATACGCTTTAGACCAGCTGTCGATAAGCGGAAGCAGTTCGGATTTCTTAACCAGGTCGATTTTGTTGAGGACGAGAATCACCGGTTGTTTTGTTTTATTAAGTCTTTTTACGATCAATGATTCGGATTCGAGGTCCGGTTTAGCCACGTCCACCATAATGAGGATGATATCGACATTTTGAAGGGCAGAAAAAGCGATGTCCACGATGCGGATGTTCAAGGGGCGATTTGCTCTGTGGATCCCGGGTGTATCGATGAATATAAGCTGAGATCCCGGGCGATGAACCACGCCCAATATCCGGTTCCGCGTGGTTTGCGGCTTTTTTGAGGTAATCGAAATTTTTTCGCCGATCATCTGGTTTAAAAGGGTTGATTTGCCGACATTCGGCGCACCGACAATGGCGACGAACCCGGATCTGAAATTCTTTAATTTGTCTGGTACGTTTGCCATGTTGCACCTTAATAATCGCATGAATTCCGGGGCACGCTTCCCCGTTCCACTACGACGAAGCCACTTCGCCAATATCGTTCCACGGGGAACCGTACTCCGGAAATCATACTAAACATCCATCAATTCTTCCAATGCATCCCATAAATCGTCTTTTCCCATTCGCGACTTTGCGGAAAACAGGATCGGCTGTTCTTTAGGGACGCCGAGTGCTTCTGCGACGGACTTTTTTTGGGTATTTTGTTTGTTTTTAGAAAGTTTATCGCTTTTTGTCAAAACCAGAATTTTTGGAATGGTATGGTCGCTGAGCCATTCGATAAAATTGAGCTCCTGTATTCCCGGGATGCGGCGGAGATCCATGATAAGGACCACCCCCTTTAGGGTTTTCCGCGTTGAAAGATACGTTTCGACCATGGGGCCCCATGATCTTCTGACAGCCGCAGGAACCTTTGCGTAGCCGAATCCCGGCAGGTCCACAAAGGAAAATGCCCTGTTTACGATAAAAAAATTAATCAACTGCGTGCGACCGGGTGTAGAACTGGTTTTAACCAAATGTTTCCGGTTGACCAGCGTGTTGATCAAAGAAGATTTGCCCACATTGGAGCGACCGGTGAAGGCGATTTCCGGCAAAACCGCAGGCGGGTATTGGGAGGGTTCAACGGCGCTTTTAACGAATTGAGCCGATGTGATGATCATGTGTTATTGTTTTTCGAATATTGAATTTAAAATTAGTCGATTAATGAAAGTTCCCTCCTATCAAGATGTTGGATTTTATGCAAGACTTGTAAATCATTTCGCCTTTTTCTAAAATAATGAGCCAGCCTTTGTCATGTGCGTTAAGAGGCGGAAATAATGAAAACCTTCCGCCCCAAACAATTAAACGTCGGAAAATAATAAGGACGATAATGTAGATGGGAATCCCGATGAGCATCATTGCCATGCAGTATCCCATGATGTCCCTTGCTCTCAGACCGCAAATTCCCAACTTAATGAGTATTCAAATAATGCTCCAGCCGATCCATACCTTCGGCAATATTTTCCATGGAGGCGGCATAGGAAAATCGAAGGTAGCCTTCCCCGTTTTGGCCAAAATCGATGCCGGGCGCTACCCCCACATGAGCCTTTTCAAGGATGTCAAATGCGAGTTTGTATGAATCGCCGGAGATGTGTTTTGCGTTGGCAAATACATAGAATGCGCCTGTCGGTTCTACAGTGATGCCGAACCCCATTCCTTTTAGCCTTTGGATCATGTATTGCCGGCGTTTATTGTAAATTTGCTTCATTTCCAAAACATCTTTTCCGGCTTCTTTAAGGGCCGCAATTCCAGCCGCCTGAATCACGGCGTTTGCAGAGATAAAAAAGTTTTGTTGGATCTTTTGAATGGGACGGATAAAATCTTTTGGCGCGATCATGTATCCGAGCCTCAGTCCCGTCATGGCATAGAGTTTCGAAAAGCCATTGAAAACGAACGCCTTTCGGGTAAATTCCAGTATCGAATGCTCCTTTCCTTCATATACCAATCCATGATAAATTTCATCTGAAATAATGTACGGCGAACCCGGCGCGGACGCCAGATCGGCAATGGCCGACATGCGCTTTTGGGACAACAGGTTGCCGGTGGGGTTGGAAGGTGAGTTGATAAATATACCCTTTGTTCTTGACGTGATCATTTTTTCAATGGCTTCCGGTCTGTACTGAAATCCGTCTTCCTCGAAAACAGCAACGAACACGGGTTCACCTTGGACGAATCGGATAAAATTCGGATAGCAGGCATAATGCGGGTCTGAAATGATGACCTGGTCCCCTTTTTCTAATAGCGCTGAGAACATGACGAACATGGCCGGTGACGTGCCTGATGAAACAACGATTTGATCGGGATCGACGGTTGTTTTGTATGTCGAGTAATAATGCGCGCTGATGGCTTCCCGCAGTTCAAGCATGCCCAGGCTGTGGGTGTAATGGGTATGTCCGTTGTCGAGGGCCTTGCAGGCAGCCTCCTTGATGCACCTGGGGGTGTCAAAATCAGGCTCCCCGACTTCAAGATGAATGACGCGAATCCCCTGTCGTTCCATCTCGTGGGCTCTCTCGAGAACGTCCATCACAATAAAGGGCGTTATTTCTTTGGTTCGTGAGATCATGCTTTTGCCTTAAACAACTTTATTTAAGGGATATTCAATAATACCTTCTGCGCCGTGCTTCAAAAGCGTCGGAATCAGGTTCCTGACGACACTGGTATCCACCACCGTCTCCACGGAAAACCAGTCTGAATTGTAAAGGGGTGCAACGGTGGGTGCATTAAGACTTGGCAGAAGGGAGACAATTTTTTCGAGATATTTTTCCGGAACATTCATTTTAAGGCCGACCAGTTTCTCTGCTACAAGGGCACCTTTCAACAGCAAGGCAATCTGCTCGAGTTTTTCTCTTTTTTGCGGGTTTTCCCATGCCGCATGGTTGGCGATGAGCTGTGTATAGGTTTGCATGAGTTCGTGGATGATCTTAAGACCGTGGGCCTTAATTGTGCTTTCGGTTTCCGTAACTTCAACGATGGCGTCGGCAAGGCCTGAGACGACTTTTGCTTCCGTGGCACCCCATGAGAACTCAACGTCAACGGTGATGTTTCTTTGCGAAAAATAGTTTTTCGTAAATTGAACCAGTTCCGTGGATATTTTTTTGCCCTCGAGATCTTCGATGGTTTTGATCGGAGAGTCGTGGGTCACTGCCAATACCCATCTCGCGGGTCTTGTGCTGACCTTGGAATAAACCAGGTCCGTTACGACATGGACATCTGAATCGTTTTCGGCGATCCAGTCTTTACCTGTCAGACCGGCATCGAGTGTGCCGTTTTCCACATGCCTGGACATTTCCTGAGCCCTGCACAGCGCACACTCGATGGTGTCGTCGTTGATTTCCGGGAAATAACTTCTTCCATTGACATTGATCTTCCATCCTGATCGTTTGAACAGGTCTATGGTTGCATTTTGAAGGCTTCCCTTGGGAATCCCCAGCTTCAGCGGCATCGTCATTTGTGATATACCTCCTCAGGGTTAAATACCGGTTCTCCTGTAATATGAGCGGTTTCTCCTTCGACCAATTTATGAAAGCAGCTTCTATGCCCGGTGTGACAGGCTGCACCGCCGACCTGTTCGACTTTGAGCAGCACCGCATCATCGTCGCAATCAATGCGTATTTCTTTTACGATTTGCACGTTGCCGGATGTATTCCCTTTTATCCAGAGGGTCTGTCTGGTCCTGCTGTAATAGGTTGCCTTGCCGGTTTTCAGCGTGGCTTCCCAAGCCTCCTTGTTCATGAATGCCAGCATCAATACATCGCCGGTTTTATCATCCTGTACGATGGCGGGTATCAATCCCCCCATCTTATTGAAATTGAGTTTGATCATAGCGTTGTCTCTTCCTTCCCAATCCATTGCCCGACCGGTGAACCCCAAAATTAAAACAAACCTCTTAAAACTTTAAAAACTATTTGTTTTGTATTATGTTGTCAAATTCTTTTTTGAGTTAACAGTGCGTCTTGCTTATGGGGTTGATATTTGATATCATAAGGGGCATCTTAAAAACAAAAAACCAGTTTAAAAATTTTTTATCATTTAGAGTTTCAAGTATGCCAAAAAGTAAAAGTGCTTCGCAGATACTCAAAAAGCGCGGCAAAAAAAGTCGAAGAGGGTTTATGGCAAGGATTTTCAGATGGTTGCTGATGGCATCCATCCTAATCCTCATCACCGGATCGCTGGGTGCCGCCGGTGTTTATTTTTATTTGAGTCGCAATCTTCCTAAAATAGCTTCCCTGAAAGATTACCGGCCGCCGGTCATCACGACGGTATATTCAGACGATAATCGAAAAATCGGTGAGTTTTTCAAGGAACGAAGAATCGTAATCCCGTTATCCCAAATGCCCGATATGCTAAAAAAAGCTTTTGTCGCGGCTGAGGATTCCCGATTTTATACGCATCAGGGAATAGATATTTTAAGTATCTTCAGGGCATTTTACAAGAATATCGAGGCCGGAACCATCGTTCAGGGCGGAAGCACGATTACGCAGCAGGTCACGAAGTCATTTTTTTTAACGCCTGAAAGAAGCTATGTCCGCAAAATAAAAGAAGCGATCCTTGCCTATCGTATAGATAAAAAATTTTCCAAGGATGAAATTCTGTTTTTGTATTTGAACCAGATTTATTTGGGGCATGGCGCATACGGTGTGGAAGCCGCTTCAGAGAATTATTTCGGAAAGTCAGCCAAGGATTTAGACCTGGCTGAATGTGCGATCCTGGCCGGCCTGCCTCAGGCCCCGAGTCGATACTCTCCCTTTACGCATCCGGAAAGGGCGAAGCAGCGGCAGATATATGTTTTAAATCGAATGGTTGAAGATGGGTTTATCACTAATATTCAAGCGACGGAAGCCGTCAACAAAGTGCTCGATATCAAACCCAGAAAAAATCTTTATATTGATGAGGTCCCCATTTATACCGAGTATATCAGACGATACATCTCACAAAAATACGGCGACGAGGTGCTGTATAATCAAGGCCTCAGTGTTTATACATCGGTTAATATCGAGATGCAGAAAATGGCGCGGAATGAAATCGGCCAAGGATTATTTGCTCTGGACAAACGGCAGGGATACCGCGGCCCCTTGAAACATCTTCAGCCGGAAGAAATTGAATCGTTTTCAAAAGAGATCCAGCAGCTCGAATTGAACGATGTTCACCTGGAAGAGGGCAAAATTGTTAAAGGCGTTGTGATAGAAGTCAATGATAAGAATAACACGGTCACTGTCCGGATGGGAAATGTGTTGGGTGTTATCGGGATCGCGGATATGCAATGGGCAAGAAAGCCGAATCCCGAGGTTGCTTACTATGCGGCAAAGGTGCACAATGTTGAAGATGTTCTAAAAGTCGGGGATGTCATACTGGTTCGCCTGAAAGGTAAAATTTCCGGTACCGATCATTGGCAACTGGCTCTGGAACAGGACCCGAAGGCACAGGCCGCCCTGCTGTGCATCGAGGCGAAAACAGGCAACGTTAAAGCCATGGTGGGCGGCAGAGATTTCAGAGAAAGCCAGTTTAACCGGGCGGTTCAATCGAGGCGGCAACCGGGGTCCGCATTTAAGCCGATCATCTACGCGGCGGCCCTCGATAAGGGATATACGCCCGCAACAATGATCATCGATTCGCCGATCGTTTATGAGGATACCGAGCACGATTTTACCTGGAAACCCAAAAACTACAAAGAAAGATTTTACGGCCCGACGCTTTTTCGGGATGCACTCGCCGAATCACGCAATGTGGTGACCATCAAAATTTTGCAAGATATCGGTATTGATTATGCCATTGATTACGCTCGAAAACTTGGCATAACATCCAATCTGCAAAGAGATCTTTCTCTGGCGCTGGGTTCCTCCGGAGTATCGTTGCTTGAGCTTACAAAAGCATATTCCGTCTTTGACAATCTGGGCTACCTTGTCGAACCGGTCTTTATTACAAAAATTTTGGACAGGGATGGAAACGTCCTTGAAGAGAACAATCCCACAGGGAAAAAGGTTATCGAACAAAACACCGCCTATGTCATGACCAGCCTTCTTGAAGGTGTCGTCAAACGCGGCACCGGCTGGAGAGTAACGGCGATGAATCGCCCGGTGGCCGGCAAGACCGGCACGACAAACAATCTGCACGATGCCTGGTTTATGGGATATACCCCCCGTTATATCACGGGTGTCTGGGTGGGGTTTGATGATGAAAGTTCTCTTGGAAGAGGGGAAACCGGTTCCAGGGCGGCCAGCCCCATATGGCTGGGGTTCATGCAGAGGCTGCTTCAAGATGAGCCTGTCAGGGTGTTCCAGGTGCCCGAAGGTGTCGTCTTTTCAAAAATCGATGCCGAAACCGGACTATTACCGATCCCCGAATCCAAAAAAACGATTTTCGAGTGCTTCAAGGAAGGTACGGTCCCAACCGAATATACCAAAAAGCCGGATTCCATGTCGGAACCGGAAGAATTTTATAAGTCGAATATGTAATACTTTTATCCATATTTTTTTCTCAGCGTGTCAGAGACTTGTCTGGTCAAAGCCAGCACTTTAGTGGCGAGACCAAGGGGCAAAGAACCGGTCCCGCAAGCAGGGGTGATGAAGGTTTGAGCCAGTATTGCAGATTTGTCGAAGCCAAGGGCTTCGAGGGCAACCGATTGCGCTTCCCACCTGGCGACCAGAGATTCGGCGGTCTCTTTTTCGATATCATCGCTGTTTAATGTCGGTACGATGCCCCAAGCCAAAATTTTACCTGATTCCATAAATCGCTTTACCTGATCCGGATAAAGCATCAACTTATCGAAGAAAGAATATGCATCAAAGCTGAGGACATCCGCTTCGGATTCCAATATCAGTGACCAGTCGGCATTTGCGCAAACATGGATACCGGCAAGAGCGCCCTCGTCGTGCGCGGTCCCAATGATTTCGCCGAAACATGCGGCCACTTCCTCGCGGGATACACTGATCATCGCGGAAGATCCAAAACCGGCAAGAGCCGGTTCATCAAGAAATATAATGGTTGGAGATCCAAACTCCGATAGCATTTTGACCTGCCATCTGGCCTTTTGAGCCAACAGCTTCAACACAACATCCCTTAACTGATCGTCATAGAATACGGCTTTCCCGTTCTGGTCGCATAGCCCCAGCCCAAATGTTACGGGACCGGTGATTTGTCCTTTAACCGCCGTTGGACGGCGGGGAAGAGATCGGAGATGTTCCGTAAATGCAAAAAATCCTCCAGCGGTCTCTCTATCCATGGCAAATCTTGAATGGTTTATATCTTCCTTATTTTCGCTGACAGCCATAAAATCCTCATAGAATCCCAAAATGTCATTATCAAAAGAAGGATTGGAGGTGTCGACAAACGATTTCTCCGCTTTAACGGTCAATCCTGGGAATCCGGGCTGAAATTGGGCGATCATTCCTTCTTCCCTGAAGGCGGGAAGTTGAACCCATAAAGGAATTTCAGGGGTGTATTCAAAAACCAGTTTTACGCCTTCCGTATGGTCGTATAGAGGAAGGCTTCCGATCAGAAGAGGAAGACCGTTGGCCGAAAACGTGGGTGCCATGGATCAGACTCCTTTAATTTATTTATTACATTTCTTAACATGCCTTTTTTCCCATTGCAAGATAGGGAGGTGAATTTCTTTTAAGCGTCATGTCAAACTTTAATGTACAGTTTTAGTTGGGTTGTCAAGAGATGCCGCCGTTGTGGAAGTTCCTTTTACATTGGGCTTCGGATTCGTTTGCCCTGCCAAAGGGGGTGGGTATTGGATTGACACGCCCATATGCAGGTGTTATTATCAAAAACTAAAGATGAGATGTAAAAGGAGTTTTAGAGCGTGGCAAATATCATCGAACTTGACAAAAAGCTAAAGCACACAAAAGAAAAAAAAGCCGAAATTATACGAAAGCGAAAAATCCTTGCGGTCCAGAAAATATTTCAATGTATGCATTGCGCTTTTAAATGCGAAAAGTGCGGCACCCAAATTCAACCGGATGAACACCGTCAAAAAAGATCGATCAGTGATTTGAGGGTTCCTTATCGTTTTTGTGAAAGCTGTGCCGAGGAATATATCGATTACATCGAACGTCTAAAAGGAAGGGGAAATTCGGAATATTACTGGCACAATGAAATATGGCTTGAAATGTGGAGAAAATGGATCGATTATCAGGGCGCCATCGACACTTATTTGAAGTCAAAAGAATTTAAACAGCTTTTGACGGAGTTGAAAGATACCAGACCCGACAAATAGGAGGCATATATGTTTGGAATAGGAATGCCGGAACTGATCATCATTCTGGTGATTGTTTTAATTATTTTTGGTGCCGGTAAGCTTCCGGATATCGGTGCCGGAATGGGAAAAGCCATTCGGAATTTTAAAGGTGCCACCGCAGAACCCGAGAAAAAGGAGCCGGAAAAACTTGAGGACCAAAAAGAGGCATCGAATTCGGGCAGCACTCCACAGGACAAAGTCGAATAGAAGAAACGATTTTTGAAGGTGACCGATCGATTTATGTAATCCGATAACCTTAAAATGACACGACAGCGCGTCATCATTGAAATACAGCAAAAGATTTAAAAGGGAATGTCGTCATCCTGCCGGGATGTGAGGGGAGGATCTTCATACCCTTGGGATCGGACAGATTCGGATGATTTGTATGTATCGCCGGCATTTCGCCCTCCCAAAAACTGAACGTCGGAGGCGATGATTTCCGTCGTGTATCGGGTAACGCCGTCTTTTTCCCATGACCGGGTCTGCAGCTTGCCTTCCACGTAAACCTGCCTGCCTTTCGAAAGGTATTCGCCGCAAATTTCACCCAGCCGTCTCCAGGCGACGACACGATGCCATTCGGTCCGTTCTTTTCGTTCCCCGCTGCCTTTATCCGTCCATTCATCGGAGGTGGCGATGTTGAAATTGGCCACCGCCGTGCCGTCGGGCGTATATCGAACTTCGGGATCATTTCCCAGTCTTCCGATGAGAATAACTTTGTTTATACCCGTCATGTTCTGCCTCCATTCTTTTT
>JAJDND010000064.1 GCA_022340885.1 Desulfobacterales bacterium
CATATGAATCTCACAGCCAAGTTATCACCGGTGTTGAAAGAATATTCAGAAAGCAGATACGAAACATTCCTTGCCGCGCTGAAGGATTTGCATATATCCCTGCCCGATGATTCCGGAACGGCTGCGGCGCTGAAAACAGCGTTTGCTTTTTCCGATTTTGTATTTAAAAGTTGTGTGCGTTATCCCGAGCTGTTTAAAGATTTACTGCAAGGCGTCGATCTCCAAAGAAAATTCAACACCGGTGAGATTCGTGAAACCTTGAAATCCTTTTTGGCCGGCGTCACAGACAGCGATGAATTGTCAAGACGTCTTCGTCAATTCCGAAGGCGCCAAATGGTTCGAATTGCCTTCAGGGACCTAACCGGCGGGTCAGACCTGGATGAAACCATGGCGGACCTTTCGGCGCTGGCCGATGCCTGCATCGATCAGACGGTATCACTGCTTTACCGATGGCGATGCTTGAAATATGGTATTCCGAAGGCGTCCAATGGATTGCGCCAAAAACTTGTCGTTCTGGGGATGGGCAAACTCGGCGGTTTGGAATTAAATTTTTCTTCGGACGTGGACTTGATTTTTGCCTATCCGGAAATCGGCATGACACGAGGCGGTTCGGAATCCATAAGCAATGAAGAATTTTTTGTCCGTCTTTGCCGTGATGTCATCCATACCATCGGTGCGCGCACCCAGGACGGTATCGTATTCCGGGTGGATATGGATCTCAGGCCCTTTGGGGAAAGCGGGCCGGTAGTCATGAGCTTTGATGCCATGGAAGCCTATTACCAGCAGCAGGGACGGGAATGGGAACGGTATGCCTGGATCAAGGCTAGGGTGGTTTCCGGAGATAAAGATGCCGGCGCACGACTTCTGGAACGGCTCAAGCCCTTTGTTTATCGTAGATATCTCGATTTCGGCGCGTTTGAATCCTTAAGAAAAATGAAACAAAAAATTTCCCTCGAAGTGAAACGCAAGGGAATGGAAAGCAACATAAAGCTGGGCCCGGGGGGCATCCGTGAGGTCGAATTTTTCGGGCAGGTATTCCAGCTCATTCGTGGCGGTGTGACCCCCTCACTTCAGGAGCGCAGTATTCAAAAAGCAATGAAAGCATTGGCCGACGAAAATTACATTCCCCGCCGTGTTTGTGATGATCTCTTAGATGCCTACCGGTTTCTGAGAACGGTGGAGCATCGGCTCCAGGAATTTTCAGATCAGCAAACCCATGTGGTTCCCGCCGACCCCCATGCAAAAGAACGCCTGGCAGCATCCATGGGGTTCGAAACGTATCAATCCCTAGATGAATTTCTTGAAAAACAAAGAAGCAGAATCCACTTTCATTTCAATAAATTGTTGGAAGTCAAGGACGCCGGGCAAACCGATGATCGGAATCAAAATGCGGATATGGCTTTGGAGGCGATATGGGAAAACCTTTTGGATCAAAACAGCTGCCGAAAGATACTTCAATCGGCGGGTTATGACAGTCCCGATGAGGTCGTGCGGATATTGGATCATCTTCGAGACCACCCGGCAACGCGATCCCTGAGCAGCGAAGGCCGCCACCGTCTCGAAAGACTGATACCGCTGATGCTCAAAGAAATCGGACGATCCGAACAACCGCTGGTTGTATTGAATCGAATTGTCGACCTGATTAAAACCATCGAGCAGCGCACCAACTATCTGGCACTGCTTCTTGAAAATCCGACGGCTGTCGTACATATGGTGAAGCTGGCCAATGCCAGTTCATGGATTGTTTCTTTTTTATCCCGCCACCCGATACTTCTGGATGAACTGCTTGATCCCCGGAACCTGTATCGTCCACCGGAAAAATCGGAACTTGTCAAAGAAATCCGTAAGCGCCTCGATGCAGTTGTGGATCAGGGTTTTGAAAACCAGATACAGGAATTGTGTGTTTTTAAGCAGGTGAATACACTGCGGGTGGCTGCCGCCGATGTCACCGGCGCCTTGACGCTGATGCGGACCAGCGACTATCTCACCGACATTGCCGAGACGGTACTCAATGAAGTCGTTGAACTGTCTTGGCATCACCTGGTTGAAAAGCACGGAAAACCTATATGTCAAATGGACGGAATGGAAATCGATACCGGATTTTCCGTTATTGCCTATGGCAAGCTGGGCGGCATCGAACTTGGTTACGGATCTGATTTGGATATGGTTTTTCTTCATGCCGGAGCCCAGGGCCAAACCCATGGCGGCCGGCTTCCCATCGATAATCACCAGTTTTTCGCCCGCCTGGGGCAACGGGTGATCCATATTTTAACCACCCACACCGCTGTGGGAAAACTCTACGAGCCGGATATGCGCCTTAGACCCAGCGGCAGCTCGGGTATTTTGGTGAGCCATATCGAGGCGTTTTATGATTATCAGATCAACAGTGCATGGACATGGGAGCATCAGGCCCTGATCAAAGCCAGACCGATTACCGGGGATATCAACATGTCCGAGCGCTTTAAACAAATTCGGCGGGATATCCTTGCACGGCCGAGGATAAAAGCCCAACTGCAAAAAGAGGTCGTTGACATGCGCGAGCGGATGCGCAAAGAACACGCCAAAGCAGATCCGGATATTTTCGATCTCAAGCAGGATAAGGGGGGCATTGTTGATATTGAGTTTATTGTCCAGTATTTGGTGCTTTTAAGATCTTGTGAATACAACGAACTCATAACATGGACCGACATTGTAAGGCTACTTGAAACATTGAAAGATACCCGTATCATCAACGACCATACCGCCCACATTTTAAAGATTGCCTATCTGACCTTTCGATCCGCAATACATCAGCTCGACCTTCAAGAGAAACCCGCCAAAGTTCCTGAAACCAAATTTCGAGGCCTGCGAGAAAATGTGGAACAGATTTGGAATGATATTATGGAAAGTGAATAGAAGTGGTTTCAAAACCTCCTCTCAGGCTCGATCTCTGTGTTGGACTGAGGCGTCCAATCCTCGAAATATTCCCGATATTCCTGCGGTTGGCCTTCTCAGTCCGCCTTGACCTTAAACCGGATTGAAGGTTTTGAAACCACTTATAGGGGTTACATTTTTGTAATAAATTGGCCTTAAATTTAACAAAAATGTCGTCGTTCGAATTCGTCCGGGGGCAGCCATTTTTGAATAAATAATAATATTAACAAATAGTTATTTGCATTTTAATTTGTGGCATAACTGTTGCTATTCCAAATATACTTAGCAATCTTTAAGACCGTCATATTATTTAGTTTAGCGCTAAAACAGGCAGAATTGAAATGATGCTTACCAATGCGAAAAAAATAAAATTTGTGCCTGCTGCGGAGCAGCTTCGGGAAAAGAGCGCCCATCTGATTTCAGATTTTTTAAAAAGAAAAACCCCGGATTTTATAAAGGAGCATGCACAAATTCTCGATGATTATTTTTTTGAAAGTTTCGAAAACTCAATGATCGGGCCCAAAATGGGGATGGAAAAGAATCCCTACGCCATTATTGCACTGGGGGGATACGGACGGCAGGAACAGTTTATCCATTCCGATGTGGATCTTCTTTTTCTTTTTGAAAAATATGTGCCGGATGAGGCATCCGATTTGATCCAAGAAGTGGTCTACCCCTTGTGGGATATCGGCCTTGAAGTCGGCTACGCCACACGATCGCTAAAAGAGTGCGTCAAACTGGCCGGAAAAGATCTCGAAGTCCTGACTTCGGTTCTGGATGCCCGCCTGATATGCGGTATGTCTTATTTGTATTCGGCCTTAATGGAGCAGCTCCGAGACAAGATCGCCCGCAAACGCTCACGGAAGATCATTAAAAAGCTGATTGAAAACAGTCGGCTTCGGCATGAAGTGTTCGGTGATTCCGCATTTTTGCTTGAACCCAATCTCAAAGAGGGGCAGGGCGGATTGAGAGATTATCACACCATGCTCTGGATCACCAAATTGAATTCGAATCTCAGGCAATTCAGAGATTTTGAATATTACGGGTTTTTGTCTCATGATGAATTCCAGTCTTTGAAAAAAGCGCTTCATTTCATCGGCAGTGTCAGAAATTGTCTGCATCATCTGTCCGACAGAAAATGTGATCAACTCTATTTCGAATATCAGATCAAGATGGCCCATGCCCTCAAGTTCGAAACAGCCAACGGACAGCAGCCCGTTGAAATATTTTTAGGCAAGCTCCATGGTCATATGGAATTTTTAAAGCAACAGCACTTGATGCTGATTTATGAACTGGGGTTATCAAAAAATCTAAGATCAAAGGGCAAAATCGCAGGACCCAATGGTGTAGCCGGTCTTGAAATTACGGAAAACGGGATGCTCAACTTTGTTTCGTCTGAAAGTATATTGGACGATCCGAGTCTTTTGATGAAGATTTTTGAAGAAAGCGCCGCCTTGAACATCCCGCTGAGTGCCGAAGCCAAAAGACTGATAAGGGAATTTTCTTATCTGGTCGACGAAGAATTTTCTTCTTCGGCGAAACAACTAGAATCGTTTGAACGTATCCTCGTTAAACCGATATCGACGTTTAATGTGCTTAACGAAATGTTGAATACCGGGTTTTTAATACGGTTTATTCCTGATTTCAAAGACATTAGCAATAGAATCCAGTATGATGAATACCACCTTTATCCGGTGGACCGTCATTTATTGCGAACGGTCCAGTATATCAAGGTTTTCGGCACCTCAGAAGGAAAGTCAAAATATCCATTATGCAATGACCTTTACAAAGGACTTAAAAAACGCAGCCTGTTGCTGTGGGCTGCGCTGCTGCATGATATCGGCAAAGGAAAAACCGGCGTGAGCCATTCCATCAGCGGCGCTGAGATCGCTGGAGAGATACTGAAAAAGAAGGGCTATGGGGCCGAAGATATCGAGACGGTCTCTTTTTTGATTAAAGAACATCTATTGTTGGTTAAAACCGCCACTCGAAGAGATCTTAATGATGAAGAGACGGCCGTCTCGTGTGCCAGAAAGATAAAAGATGTGGAACAGCTAAAAATGCTTTACCTGTTGACGGTGGCGGATTGCATGGCTACCGGACCGAAAGCCTGGAGCGACTGGACCGCTGCGCTGTTAAGGGATCTCTTCTTTAAAATTTCGAAAATCCTGGAGAAAGGAGAACTTGCATCCAGAGAAGCCGTAGAAGCTATCGAGAAGAAAAAGAAGGAGGTGCTTGGTTTCGCAAGGCCGCGCTACGCAAAAGATGCGATAGAGACTCTTTTTGGTTTCATGTCTCCTCGATACCTTCTTTATATACCTTCTGCCAGCATTATGGAGCATATCGGGCTGTATAACAATTTAGAATCAGGTGCCTTTGTATGGAACGTTGCAAAAACTTTCGATTCCAACACCCGGACGGTCACCATTTGCGCAAAGGACCGCCCGGGTCTTTTTTCAAAGATTGCGGGAACATTCACGCTTAACGGGTTGGATATTCTCGATGCACAGATCTTTACGTGGCGTAACAATATTGCCGTTGATATTTTTGAAGTTACCCCGCCGGTGGATCAGATTTTTGAAGAAGAAAGATGGCAAAAGGCCAAGATGCAACTCCAAGAAGCATTGTCCGGTGGTTTGGATTTAAAAAAGGCGCTAAAAGAAAAAATATCGGTCTACCGGCCGGAAAAGCGACCGGTAAACGGCAGGCCCCATCAGATCAATGTGGACAATGAAAGTTCGAGCTTTTTTACTATCATTGAAGTATTTACTCATGATTTCCCGGGGCTTCTGTTCATGATTACCGATGCGATTTTCAGATGTGGGCTCGATATTTGGGTGGCCAAGATCGCTACAAAGGTGGACCAGGTGGTGGATGTATTCTATGTCAGGGATTTTGACGGACAAAAGGTCGATACGCCGGAGCAGGAGAAAATGATAAAAAACACCGTGGAAGAAATTCTGCCGGGTTTCAGCAGTTAACACTAAGATGATCTGTGTTCGGGAACGCAAGATATGTGGCGGGCCCCTCCAGTGGCATAACGAAACAAGGAGGAAACAATATGAAAAAGGTAGAGGCGATCATCAAGCCGTTCAAGTTAGATGATGTGAAAGAAGCCCTCAATGAAATCGGAATTCAGGGGATGACGATCTCCGAGGTTAAAGGATACGGCCGTCAGAAAGGCCATAAGGAGATCTATCGGGGCGCTGAATATGTAGTGGACTTTATACCCAAGATAAAGATCGAAATCATCGTTCAATCCGAGAGAGTCAAAGAGGTGATGGAGACCATTCAGAAGGCAGCATATACGGGCAAGATTGGAGACGGCAAAATTTTTATTCTGCCCATGGAAGAAGTTATCCGTGTGCGTACGGGCGAAAAAGGAGAAGATGCCATATAGCCTGTCGAAGCGTTCAACGAGAATCGAAGCTAAAGGGAGATAGATGAAAATAAAGTCGGCTATTTTTGTATTCACGGCCAATCTATTATTTGTAATGCCTAAAATGGCGTTTGCCGCCGGAAACTCGCCGATAGATACCGGAACCACCGCCTGGATGCTGACCGCAACGGCATTGGTTTTGCTGATGGTTCCGGGGCTTGCGATGTTTTACGGCGGCCTGGTCAGGACAAAAAACGTTTTGGGCACCATGATGCACAGTTTTGTCGCCATGGCCGTCATCGGCGTGCTCTGGGCGGTTTGCGGATATTCATTGGCCTTCGGAAAGAGTATTTTGGGCGGCGTTGTCGGCTGGCAAAAAGACTATTTCTTTTTAAACGGGATAGACAATACCATAACCAAAGGGATACCGGAGTATGTGCTGGCGATGTTTCAGGGCAAATTCGCCATCATCACACCGGCGCTCATCAGCGGCGCGCTGGCGGAACGCGTCTATTTCCGGGGTTATATTTTGTTTATCGTGTTATGGTTTTTATTTATTTATTGTCCATTGTGCCACTGGGTTTGGGCGTCGGACGGATGGCTTTACAATGCCGGCGCTTCAGGGGTTATTGATCTGGCCGGCGGTCTCGTGATCCATGTTTCGGCGGGGTTTAGCGCACTGATTGCAGCGTTGATGCTCGGGCCGCGGCATGGTTATCCGAAAACCGCGATGAATCCGAACAACCTTGTCATGACGCTTATGGGCGCCGGTCTTTTATGGGTGGGTTGGTTCGGCTTCAATGCCGGTTCAACGGTTCAAAGCGGATTGGAAACCGCCCGCGCCTTGACCATGACACAAATATCTGCCGCCAGCGGTGCATTGACATGGATTGTCATAGAGGCCATTGTCTTTCGTAAGGCCACCTCATTGGGATTCGCATCCGGCATTTTGGCCGGGCTTGTCGCCATAACGCCGGCAGCAGGCGTTGTCAAGCCATATGGGGCGATGATCCTGGGAGCGCTGTCCTCGATCGTCTGCTACTTTGCGCTGAATGCCAAAATGAAATTGGGCTATGACGACAGTCTGGATTGTTTCGGGATACACGGCATCGGAAGCGGGCTGGGCGTCGTGATGCTGAGTTTTTTTATCCGAGACAGCTGGATGCAAAGTGCGACGGCATCCGCCAATGGCGCCTGGTCATATTTAAATCAGTTGAGCATTCAATTGCTGGGATTGGGAGCGACCATCGGCCTGGCGGTCATCGGAACGGCGATCATCGTCTTTGTCGTCGAAAAGACCATCGGCTTTCGCATCGACGTGCAAAAGGAAATCGAAGGACTCGATCAGAGTTTGCATGGAGAGCATGGATACGGTCTCGTATATCCCGATACCCGGGGATAATGCGATGCAGATCGTAGCGAATAATTAAAGGCACTGAGTATTTTCACAAACAATAAGCACCTAATACTACAATCATTATAAGGAGGATTTTTTATGACACCCAAAGAAGTAATGAAATTTGCAAAAGAAAATGATGTAAAAGTGGTGGATCTTCGGTTTATGGATTTTCCGGGGTTGTGGCAGCATTTTACGGTACCCATCAGCGAGTTGGAAGAATCGAGCTTCGAAGATGGTTTCGGGTTTGACGGTTCCAGCATTCGGGGATGGCAGCCCATTCACGCCAGCGACATGCTGGTGGTTCCGGATGCGGCCACCGCACAAATCGATCCTTTCTTTGAAGTACCAACGCTGGTTTTGATCGGCAACATCGTCGACCCCATTACCCGGGAGGCCTATTCCCGGGATCCGCGAAACATTGCGAAAAAAGCAGAAGCTTATCTCAAAAGCACCGGAATTGGGGATGTGGCCTATTTCGGACCGGAAGCCGAATTTTTCATCTTTGACGACATCCGGTTTGCATCGGAAAACCACCACGCATTTTACGCCATCGATTCAATTGAAGGCATATGGAACAGCGGACGGGAGGAGTGCCCCAATCTGGGATACAAGCCCAGGCACAAACAAGGGTACTTTCCGGTGCCGCCCATGGACAAGCTCCAGGATCTCCGTACCGAAATGCTCTTGACGCTGGAAAAGTTGGGCATCGCCGTCGAGGCCCAGCATCATGAAGTGGCCACCGCCGGCCAGGCAGAGATCGACATGCGGTTTAAACCTCTGGTTGTGATGGGCGATCAGCTCGTGTGGTTTAAATATGTGCTGAAAAATGTGGCTTACAAATACGGTCATACGGTGACCTTTATGCCGAAGCCGCTGTATAACGACAACGGGACCGGGATGCATACCCATTGCAGCATTTGGAAAGGGGATCAGCCCTTGTTTGCTGGTGACAAATATGCCGGCGTATCCCAGGAAGCGCTTTATGCCATCGGCGGGATATTGAAACACTGCAATGCGCTTTGCGCCTTTACCAATCCGACCACTAATTCATATAAACGGCTGGTACCCGGCTTTGAGGCACCGGTGAACCTGGCCTACTCCAGCCGAAACCGGAGTGCGGCCATTCGGATTCCCATGTATTCGCCTTCGCCAAAGGCCAAACGCATCGAATTCAGGACTCCGGATCCCTCATGTAACGGTTATATGGCATTTTCCGCCATGTTGATGGCCATGCTCGACGGTATCGAAAACAAAATGGATCCGGGCGAACCGCTGGATAAAGACATCTACGGTCTTCCCCCGGAAGAGCTGGCGGAAATCCCGTCCGCGCCGGGCTCTCTGGAGGAAGCATTGACCTCATTAAAGGCGGACCAGGAGTTTTTGATGAAAGGCGATGTTTTTACTCAGGATGTTATTGACATGTGGATCGAATACAAGACGGAGAACGAGGTGAACGACGTGAAACTTCGGCCTCATCCGCACGAATTCTTCCTGTATTTCGATATTTAATCATCTCCAATCCTGCAACAGCCCGCTGATGTATCGCGGGCTGTTGTTTTTTCGGTACACCTTAAACTTTCCGTGTCTGAATAAAATGGCATGACCGGAGACGAAAATGTGATATATGGAAAAGAGAATATGGAAGCCATCTCAAAAAAGTCTTTTCGTCCGATATCGGCGTTGAGCCCTCGCATCAAGTCCTCGACATACTTTAGTATGCCTGCGGATTGATCCTCGGCCTCGCCTTGATCTCGACCGAAAATCCTAATTTTGAGATGGCTTCTATAAACTTTATGGAGTATCCGGCCATGAACCTTTTTACCTACGGCACGTTAAGGATTCCTTCTGTAATGTATGCGGTTACGGTTCGCAGGTTTCGCGGTATTGACGCAGTCATTAAAAACTATGCCCGATATTCGGTCAAAGGGGAATCTTATCCCGGCATTATTCCGATTACCAACGCGGTCACCGACGGGGTCGTCTACTTGGATGTGGACGAATTGTCCCTAAAACGGTTGGATGAATTCGAAGGAGACCTGTATCATCGGACAGCGATCCCAGCAGAAACGCGAAAGGGAGAAATATATGACGCCGAAACCTATGTCATAAAGCCTGAATATCAGGCGTGTCTCACCTCAAAAGAATGGCATCTCAATGAATTTTTCCAAAACCATCTGGAGTCGTTTTTAAAAACCTATTCGGGTTTTCAGAAAAAGTTCTGAAACCACTTCTGACAAGATTTTAATTGAGCAAACCTGAAGGACGAAGGTTTGAGAAATGCCGACTCGTTCGGATCTGAATTTTTACCACAGAACTATGGCAGCGATGGAATGACAAAATTAAAAAATAGAGATCACCTGAACCTGCTGTGCGATATCGGCGAATTGGCCAATCTTATCATTGGGAGCGCCGATATTCAGGGATTCCTCCAGCAAACCGTTGAGATGGTGGCTCGCCACCTTAGAGCCGATGTGGGCTCCATCTATCTTTACGATGACATTACCCGTGATCTGGTGCTCCAGGCCACTCTCGGTTTGAATCCATCGGCGGTGGGTCGGGTCAGAATGAAATCCGGCGAAGGGCTTGTGGGTAAAGCCTTTGAGTCCTTAAAACCCATCTGCGAAGATCGCGCCAGCCGCCATCCCGATTTCAAGTACTTTAAAGAGGCTGATGAAGATCCATTTGAATCGTTTCTAGCTGTTCCGATTCACCGGGGCAATGAAAAAATCGGCGTTTTGGTGGTGCAGCACGAATATCCCGGTTATTTCGATGAAATCGACGTGATGGCCATGCGGGCCATTGCCTCTCAGTTGACGGGCGCCATCGAAAATGCCCGGCTGATGATGGACCAGAATCATCAGATAATTTCTTTCCGGGAAAACGATCTGCTGGAAAGACTCCGCTTTGTTAAAGCGAAAACAGCATCGGGTGGATTCGCCTATGCCCCTGTTATGGTGATGAAAACCGATCGTGAATCCGTATTGTCTTATCGACCCGATTCAGAGTATGTGGACACACCCCAGGGTTTTCTCAAGGCGCTTGAAACCACCAAACAGCAGCTAAAGGATTTGCAGAATCGCTTGGCCCAACGGTTGCCGGAAAGTGCAGCCCTGATTTTCGAAGCCCATTTCATGATCCTCAAAGATGCCCGCTTTGTAGATGCGATGCTGGCCAGAATAGAACAAGGAGCATCGATTCCCGGGGCGGTGCGGGATGTAGCCGGGCATTATATGACGCTTTTCTCTTCAGCCCCCAGCGTTTACCTCCAGGAAAAAGCCCAGGACATCAAAGATCTTGCACGGCGCCTGCTCAACAACCTTCGCAAAGAAACAGCGCAAGACCTGGATCACGCCAAAGGCCGGATTGTCATTGCCCGGCAGCTCCTTCCATCGGAATTGCTAAAACTGGCCACTGAAGATGTCCAGGGGATTGTTTTGGTGAGCGGCGGGGTGACGTCCCACGTGGCCATCGTTGCCCGGTCTTTGAAAGTTCCCATGGTGATTGCCGAGCGCAATGATTTGCTGGACCTTCCGGATGGTACGCCAATGATACTGGATGCTGACATCGGCAGCATTTATGCGGCCCCCTCTGAAGCGATTATCCGGCGCTTTGACAACCGCCATCAGGCGGAAAAAAGCGAAGATAAGGCCGCCGCCTTGCCCATCCTTCCCCAAACAAAAACTCGTGACGGCGAACCGATTAAGCTGCTGGCCAATATCAATCTGCTCAGCGAGATAAAACTGGCCAATGATCTCAATGTTGAAGGCATCGGTCTGTACCGGACCGAATTTCCTTTTTTGATAAGATCCAACCTTCCCTCTGAAGAGGAGCAGTATTTGGTCTACAAACGATTGTGCGATGAAATGGGCGGCCGGGAAGTCACCATCCGCACACTGGATACCGGCGGCGAAAAGTTGCTGCCGTATTTTGAAGGCACCAAAGAGGCCAACCCGGAACTGGGGCTCCGGTCGATCCGTTTTTCCCTGCACTACCGAGACGTATTTCTCCAACAGTTAAGGGCGATCTTAAGGGCCGGCACCGGGGCCGGCAAATTAAAAATCGTATTTCCCATGATTTCCGCCATCGATGAGTTTCGACAGGCCCGTCAAGCCGTCGAAGAAGCCATGGTTGAGTTGGAAAAGCAGAGTCTTCCCTTTCATTCCGCACCCGCCCTCGGCGCAATGATCGAACTGCCGGCCGTTTTGGACATTATCAATGAATTGGCCGAAGAGACGGATTTTTTTTCCATCGGAACCAACGATTTTATTCAATATATGCTGGCAGTGGACAGAAGCAATGAAAAGGTGGCGGTCTATTATCAGCCCTGGCATCCTTCTGTTCTCAGATCCCTGCAACGCATCATCCAGGCAGCCGTCAAGGCTGAAATCGAGGTGACGGTATGCGGTGAAATGGGGCATGAACCCGAATTTATCCCCTTTTTTATCGGAGCAGGGCTCAGAACATTCAGCGTCGATCCGCATTTTTTGCGTGCTGTTCAAAGCCAGATCGTCAACCTCAGCGTCACCGAAGCCACGGCATATGCCCGGACATTGCTGGCCGAGTCAACCCTGGAAGGGATTCAGTCAAAGTTAAAATCACAGGTATGATTTTAGCGCGCCCCCGCCTCGAAGACACCCCTGATAAAATGAGACCTTTGCAAAACGCCCCTTTTTGCCCAATTTCTGCGTCAGGCTCAAATTTCAATCCTCAAAATACTCAATGTATTCCTTCGGTTAAAAACTTCGTCTTCCTTGAACTTGAACAAAAATGAACATTTTTCAAAGGTCTCAAAATAGCTGTTCGCAGTATATCGATTATTACATATTTGTTATATATAATATAAAAATAACATAATTGTATTAACAAAAATATTAAATTACATTTATGTTGTTCTGTTGGCGCCGATATATCTTCGCTATCACAAAAATTTCTCCTGTATAATCAATAGAATAAATACTTCTTATCCAAAGTTTGGCCAGGTTGGCATTCTCCTTGCTTTGTAATCAGGAAAAATCCCGGGAAGGAAAACAGCAAAATTCTAATGGAAAAGGAGCACGTTCAAATGCACAAAATTGAAGCCATTATCAAACCGTTTAAACTCGATGAAGTTAAAGATGCGCTGAACAAAATCGGTATAAACGGCATGACCATTAACGAGGTCAAAGGGTTTGGTCGTCAGCGCGGTCATAAGGAAATTTATCGCGGCGCCGAATATCAGGTCGATTTCGTCCCCAAAGTACAAATCGATGTGGTGGTGGATTCATCTCTGGTGGATCAAGTGGTGGAAGCCATATCCAGCTCAGCCAATACCGGCAAGATCGGCGACGGAAAAATCTTTGTTCTTCCGGTGAACGAAGCGGTTCGCATTCGAACCGGCGAGAAGGGAGAGCATGCCATTTAATGTTTTGTACAATCAAGGATAATGAAAATGTTATTCAATATAAAAGGAGCAAAAGTGTTATGAAAAAATTTATCATTTCTATTTTTCTTGTCTTGATTTGTTTTACGGGAGCCTGGGCCGCCGATAAGGTGCCGACGGTGTTGAGCAATAAAGAAGCCATTGATCTGGTTCAGACCCATGCCGATTACGTTTGGACGCTGGTTGCCGCGGCTCTGGTCTTTTTCATGCAGGCCGGATTCGCCATGGTGGAAAGCGGATTTACCCGTGCCAAAAACGCCATCAATATTATGATGAAAAATTTGATGGATTTTGCCATGGGTTCCATCGCCTTCTGGGCCGTGGGATTCGGTCTGATGTTCGGTGTTTCCATGGGCGGCTGGTTCGGAACCTCCGGGTTTTTCTTAAGCGATTACAGTCCCGGTGGCGATCCCTGGGTCTTGGCGTTCTGGATGTTTCAGGTGGTATTTGCCGCCACGGCGGCAACCATTGTCTCCGGTGCCATGGCGGAGCGTACCAAATTTTCAGGATATTTGATTTACAGCGTCCTTATCAGTGCGCTGATCTACCCTGTGTTCGGCAGTTGGGCGTGGGGCGGTCTCTACAAAGGGGGCGGCTGGCTGGAGCATCTGGGTTTTATTGATTTTGCAGGATCCACGGTGGTCCACTCGGTAGGTGGATGGGCGGCTTTGGCCGGCGCCATCGTATTGGGACCGAGACTGGGCAAATACACAAAAGAAGGCAAGGTCAAACCGATTTTGGGGCATAACATGCCGCTGGCGGCCCTGGGTGTATTTATCCTCTGGCTGGGCTGGTTCGGTTTCAACCCCGGTTCCACGACGGCCGCAAACAAAGATATTGCCATGATTTTCGTCAATACGAACCTGGCCGCCGCTGCCGGCTGCGTTCTGGCGATGTTTACGTCCTGGGTTAAATTCGGTAAGCCCGAAGTGGGTATGAGCCTGAACGGCGCCCTGGCCGGCCTGGTAGCCATTACCAGCCCCTGTGCGACGGTAACCCCCATGAGCGCCATCATTATCGGCGCCATAGCCGGCGTCATCGTCGTGATGGCCGTTTTGTTTTTCGATCGCATCCGGATCGACGACCCGGTCGGCGCCATCTCGGTGCACGGCGTCTGCGGCGCCTGGGGAACCTTTTCTGCCGGAATATTCAACATCGGCGGCACATCCTTGAAAATCATCGGGGTTCAGCTTCTGGGCATCACCGCCTGCTTTTTATGGGTATTTCCCACCGCCTTTGCATTGTTCAAGCTGATCGATGTGACCATCGGCCTGAGAGTGTCACCGGAAGAAGAACTCGAGGGGCTCGACTTTGCCGAACACGGCGGCACCGCCTATCCGGATTTTGAGATTTCGCATGCCGGCGGTATGGCGACCGTAGGGGGCCAAGGCTTGCTCAAAGCGAAAACCGCTTCCGGAATGCTTAACAAAGCGGTGGAACAGACTTAGGTCAAACCTGTTTATCGGAAATTGTCCCATAAATTCGGTCAAAAGGAAAAACAATTTAAGAAGTTGGATGATAAGCTTTTAACAGTTAAAATATCGGTCGTGTCCGCTGATATCCATGGGATTGTCAGCGGTCACGACTTTCTCGCAATTCCCATAAAGGTGTTCAAAGGGATTGCTACTCCGCGAAACCATATCTGCAGTCCCCCCCTGAACAAGTAAATTTCCAAGTCCTTCTCGATTTGCCGCTCTCGATCCGGAAAAAATTGCAATTTTGTAAGATATCGATCAATTTATTACACTTATGTTTGCTCCCCATACTGCAATAATATAACGAAGCATCTCTAACATATTGAAAGATAGGTATTTTTAAATTGATTAGATTTTGGCACAGCTATTGCCATAGTGAACCTAAATTAACCAAATCCGTTTTGAGACAGACAACAAAAGGAGGAGCACTGAGGAATGAAACCGCTTAAATATGTAATTTTTACGTTTTGCCTGCTTTTTCCGTTTTCTTCGGCCTTTGCCGCCGATGCATTGAACACCGGTGATACCGCCTGGATGATTGTCGCCACCGCTCTGGTCATGGTGATGACGCCGGCGGGTTTGGCGCTTTTTTACGGCGGGATGTCCAGGTACAAGAACCTTTTAAACACCTATGCCATGACATTTGTTGCCTATTGTCTGGGCAGCGTCATCTGGATGACGTGGGGCTATACGCTGGCCTTTGGACCGGACAAGGCCGGAATCATCGGTGGGCTGGAAAACCTGTTTTTAGGTGGTATCGGTGTAAACAGTCTGTCCGGAACCATACCCACCTATGTGTTTGTCGTTTTTCAGATGACCTTTGCCGCCATTACCGTAGCCCTGGTCCTCGGCTCCATTGTCGACCGAATGAAGTTTTCTTCGTGGATCGTTTTTACAGTGCTGTGGCTGACCGTTGTTTATTCGCCCATCGCCCACTGGGTCTGGGGCGGCGGCTGGCTGGCAAAAATGGGCGCCCTTGATTTCGCCGGTGGTACCGTCGTGCATATCAATGCCGGTGTGGCCGGTCTGATACTGTCTTTGATTCTCGGAAAACGAATCGGATACGGCAAAGAAGCCATGTTTCCCTCCAGCATTTCCCTCACCGCCTTGGGCGCCGCCCTTTTGTGGTTTGGCTGGTTCGGTTTCAACGCCGGCAGCGAACTGGCCGCAGACGGTTTGGCTGCTTCGGCATTTTTGGTCACCAACACTTCGGCGGCTGCGGCCGCGCTGGCATGGATGTTTGCTGAATGGTGGGTGAGTAAAAAACCGACGGTCTTGGGAATTGCCTCAGGGGTTGTTGCCGGATTGGTCGCCATAACACCGGCCGCCGGATTTGTGAATTTTTCCGCTTCCCTGGTGATCGGAATCGTTGCGGGCGTTTTTGGTTTCTTCTCTGTTACCGTTCTTAAACATAAAATCGGTTATGACGATTCTCTGGATGCATTCGGTGTCCACGGCATGTGCGGTATGTGGGGGGCTTTGGCAACCGGTATTTTTGCCGACCCGGCTATCAATGCTGCCGGCAAGGGGTTGCTTTTTGGAAACCCCAAACAACTTTATGTTCAGGCGGTATCCATCCTAGCGACCATCCTTTACACGGCGGTGGGAACGGTCATTGTGGTTTATGTGACCCGGTTTATCACCGGAGGACTGAGAGTCGACAAAGAAGATGAAATTATAGGCCTGGACAATACGCTGCATGGGGAAAGAGCCTTTGAGATCGATTGACTTTGAAAGGCGATTTTCCGGCATCGTCCATGGAAGAGCTTTAGAATATTTGAAACGACATGTTCCCCATAACACCTCCTTGATCCCGGCAGCCCGCTGTTAAACCAGCGGGCTGCCGTTTTTTCACCACAAAAACGCGACCGCGCGCTTGTCCAGGATGGCGTCGTCAAATATCGTTGAAGCCGGTTTGTTCGCCATGCCGATACACACATGGAGCGGCAGCAAGTGCTCTTCACGGGGATGGCAGTAGCGTGCCGAAGGCGCTTGCTGCCACTCGATCAGAAGTTGTTCACGCTCAGACTGGGATATCGGGCCGGTACACACCTCGATCAGCCAATTTTGGAAAGCGTCATTAGCCGGATCCGGCGTATTATTTCCCCGGTTAAAAAATTCTCTCATGTTGTGAAATGAAAACCCGGACCCGATTACCAGGATATTCTCAGACATCAATTCCCGCAATGCTTTGCCAAGGGAGATATGAGCCGCCGGATCAAGACCGCGTAATAGCGAAAGCTGCAGTGAAGGGATATCGGCTTGAGGATACATCAGTTTCAGCGGGATGAATAAGCCATGGTCAAAACCCCTCTGAGGATCGACGCGGGCCGATATATCATTTTTAAGCAATAAGCCGGCTATCCGATTCGCAAACTCGGGGCTTCCGGGGGCCGGATAAGTGATATCATAGGCTTCATCAGGGAAACCATAATAATCGTAAAACATGGGAGGCGTTTGTGCGCCCAACAGTGTTGCTGCGCTTTCTTCCCAATGGGCGCTGATGACGAGAATCGCATCCGGTTTCCTCAGTCGGGATGGAAGCTGCCGCATAAAATTTACCATTGCTTTGTGGCTGGCATCCCCGAGAATCGGCAAGGGGCCGCCGCCGTGGGAGAAATAGACAATTTGGGCTCGATTTTGAGGATCTATTTGATTCAGCATTAAAACTCCTCCCTTGAACCATTGCTTTTTGACGGACAGCCTGCCAGTTGGTTAAACCGACAGCTGGTGATGTTGCATCGCCGGGAGATCTCATTGGAGGCCTCCTGATGATCGCGCCGGAGATGAAAATTCAGCCACGCCGAGGTTTTGTTCAATTCCCACAGCCGAGGCGGTATACATCCGTCGATGATTTGCTGGGTCTGCCCCGCATTAACCAAACGCCCATAGGCACGAACCCAGACACAGGGACGCTCAGGGAACACCTCGCAGCGGCCGTTGCTGCTGCCGCCGCAAGCACCGTTGCGGATATGTTTGGGGCATTGGGATTCGGGGCACAAAAAACCCACATGCTGAATACCACAATCACCGCACTTCTGGCAGTCAAGGGCGAGACGCTTGGGAATATCTTCGATCAGGTCCATCAACAGCCGGCTTGCCGGCTTGCCGTCGATCCGCTGACACAGCCTGCGGGATATATGCCCGAAGGGGTGCCGAGGATCAAAAAAAGTATCATGGACGCGTCTTAAGAGAGCGTACCGCAAGCGCTCGACCCGGCCGGGTTGGGGCGGGTCGCAGCCGAAGACGGGTGCGTCCGGTTCTTCCTCGGACTGAGAAGGAAAGGCATAGAATCCAACGGGTTGAGGGAAGTCGAAGTCGGACAGAAATTCTTTCCACTGGTCCTGAATCATCGACAGGCGATCGAGAATGCGGCCGACCATATCGAAGTTCCGATGGATCCCGCCAATGTGGATCCCGGCATATCCGAGTCCTTTGAGAACGGCCGCCAGTCGCGCGGCGCGTTCTATGGTTGCCTGACGGCCTGAGGCTGAATCGCGCCACTCGGTTTGAACGCATCGTAATAGTGCATCGGTCACCACTGCACCCGGTACCTTGCCGGCATTGATGATCTCTGCCGTTTTGGGGGTCAGTACGTAGACGGATCCCAAACTGGGCAATGCGATACCCATATACTTTTGAATTTGAAGCAGTTCCTTGAACTTGCGGGCATCGTAGCCCAGTTGGGTGATGATGAATTGTGCGCCGGCCGCCGCTTTTCGGCACAGTTTCGCGTATTGGGCAAAGCATTCGCCTTCGGTTCGCTTAAACGGCGAGACCGCACAGCCGGTAAAGAAACCGTCCGGATCTCCGGATGCGTTAATGCGTTCGCTGAGCATGCCCAGCATGATCTGCAGCTGCACTGAATCGATGTCGAAAACCGGAGCTCCCTGTCCGCCGAATCCCTTGCCGGAATAGTCTCCGTTCAAAGCCAAAATGTTCTTCATTCCCATCATGGCAAGCTGAAGTGCGCGGCTTTCCATGCCCACGCGATTCATATCCCGGCAGGTAAAATGAACGATGACATCCATTCCGATTTCGAAAATTTCGTGACCCAAAACATCAGGGCTCAGCGACGGATTGCCGCCAGGATTGTCTGTGATGGATACGGCGGTTACGCGTCCGTCGCTAAAAGTATCGCGGGCAATACCCAGGACGGTATCTACGGCGCGCCCGGAGGCTTCCCGTCCGGGCACCAGTTCCAACGTAACCACAAAATGATCAGGATCCGTAAGATCGAATTTGAAAATACGCAGCATGTCGATTCTCCATTTCATTCATAATGGACCCGAAAAAGCGATTAAGAAGCTTACCCGCGGTATTAGCAACCAGCCGGAGAAGAAATAAATCCCGGCACTTCTAAGATGAAAAGAAGGACATGCGATGAGAAGAAAATGGATCAAATCTTTTGGTCTGAAATGACAGTGAAGATTATTATCAATGACACAATCATCACAACAGGTTGATTTGCAGGTTGCTAAGGGTTTTTTGGGATTGAGAAAAATCATATTAACGTTTCTATGAATCTTATAAACCCAGAGCGAATGTTATTGCTCCGGTAACCTGATTTAGTTTTTCGGTTGAGAGAGCGGTAATCAGTGACCCTATCTTTCCTTTCGATACTGTTTGGATATGGTCAAAATTGATGATGCAATCCCTTGGCATACCATCATATTTGGATACGGGTACTTCGCTTGGAATGTTGCGTATTGTTGTCGTTATAGGTGCTATGGTAACTTCACCGAGATATTCCAGAATAGAATCCCTGGTAAGAATCAAGACAGGACGTTTTTTGTCAGGGTGTTTAAATTTGTACCATCGTATTTCTCCTCTTTTCATTCATCCCCCCAATCCTGTTCTTTTTCCCATACGCTGAATTCATTTTTGCTCATTGGATGCTGCTCATAGCCTTTTCGATGCTCGGTTTCAAGGCGCTGAATATAAAAACGGTCTACAGCCTCCCTCAAAGCATCACGTGTAAAGGCTGAACGCGTTGTTTGAAGCTCTTTAACGAGTTTGTCTACCGTTTCAACAAGCTCGTCATCCAATGTCATTTGTATGGTCCTCATAAATATCCTCCCTATTATATGGATTGATATGGATATTATAATCCACATAATATAATTGTCAAGGATCGAAATAGTTACTTTAGTTGACTGTCTTTGCCAGCTCTTCGATTGTAGAGCTCAACATTCTTCAACATTTTTTCCCGTTCTGATTGACATTTGACACAGAAACGGACTCCGGGCACTGTTTTGCGACGCGCTTCAGGAATTTCAGCCTTGCATTCTTCACAACGAGTCAGGCATTCGCCCTCCGGGATGTAATAACGATCGCCCTTTTTATATGTTATCTTTTCTCCATCGTATGGGTGAAGCCTCATCAAGATGGCGCATAATCCAAAATAATCTTTGCCACGAAGACGGACCTGCCTTGATTTGTGTGGCTCCACTCCATCATTTCCTTCATACAGTTTATCACCTGGGTGTGCTCACCGATCATAACTGTCGAGGTATCGCCGACAGTAATTTTCAGATCTTTATATTCTTTCAACTTGCGAATGAAATCTTTAATTAGGTCGCGATAATTTTGTTGGAATGGATAAAAGCTCAGCTCGATGGTTGTATTCATTGTATCCCCCCTTGTTATTAGCATGTCAGGCGCTCGGAATCCAGTTAGACGGCGCTGTCTGAAAGGGTGTTACCGGTAGTGGCGATAGTCCACACTGTATTTTTTGGCTTTGTAGGCGAATTTCCTGACGGTAGTTTTTAAAACCTTGGCGGCTACGGTGGTATTGCCCCGGGTATTTTTCAGCGCGTCGATAATCATCTCCCGCTCGAGGTTCATGACCGCGTCTTCAAGTGAAAGGGACGGGAGCGTGTCAGTTTCGATTCCGGTTTGAAGGGTGGGGGGGAGATGATAGCTGTGTATGACGCCTTCTTCGCACAATAGTATGGCCCGTTCGATGCAGTTTTCCAGTTCCCTGACGTTGCCCGGCCAATGATACGCCATGAGCATGTCGATGGCGGGTGTTGAAAACCGGCGGATGTCCTTATGATTTTCTTCGGCGTATTTCTCCAAAAAATGGTCGGCCAAAAGCAAGATATCCGTCTTTCTTTCTCTTAAAGGGGGCATGTAAATGGGGAATACGTTCAGACGATAGTAAAGATCCCCTCTGAAACTTTCATCTTCGACGGCCTGTTCGAGATTTTTGTTGGTGGCCGCGATGATGCGGACGTCCGCCTTTATGGTTTTGTGCCCGCCCACACGCTCGAATTCTTTTTCCTGGAGAACGCGCAGCAGTTTGACCTGGACGGCGGCACTGACGGAACCGATCTCGTCGAGAAAGATGGATCCCTTGTTGGCCATTTCGAATTTGCCGATTTTTTGATTGATGGCCCCTGTAAACGAACCTTTTTCATGGCCGAAGAGTTCGCTTTCGATCAGGTTCGAGGGCAGAGCCGAGCAATTGACTTTGACAAATCTGTTTTTGGCCCTGAGGCTGTTATAGTGGATGGAATTCGCCACGAGCTCTTTTCCAGTGCCGCTTTCGCCTCGGATCAATACCGTGGCATTGCTTTTTGACACCTGGGAAACCATCTGAAAGACTTCCCGCATTTTATTGCTGTTGCCGATGATATTCGTGATGTGGTATTTTGTCTCCAGTTCATTTTTCAACCGGATATTCTCTTCACTGAGCCGCTTTTTTTCCAAACGGATCGTTTCCAGGTTGATGACATGCCTGGCCACCATGGTGGCAATCACGGATAACAGCTTTTCGCCGTCGCTTAAAGCGTAAGACGCGTCGTACGGTTTATCGACACTGAGTGACCCGATGATCTGGTTTCCCTTTTTGATCGGAACGCAGATAAACGAGAATTCTTCATCTTTTGCTGATTTGCGGGAAGCGGTCCGGTTCAGAAATAACGGCTCGTTGCTGATCTTGGGAATGGTGATGGGTTTGCCGGTTTCGATGACCCGGCCGGTAATCCCTTCGCCCACCTTGTATTTTACCCGTTCCATGGCAGTTCGGGAAATACCATGGGCCACTTCGATGTGGATTTCATTGCTTAAGGGGTGCAAAATGGTCACGGTGCCGCGCTCCATATTCATGGAATTGGAAAGAATTTCCAGGACCTGATACAAAGACTTTTTCAGATCCAGGTGTTCATTGAGCGCTTCACTGATTTCATACAGCAACGGGATGTCTTCAACGTATTTCATTTTGTGCAGATGTCCTTGAAATAAAATTTACAAATTTGTAATAAACCGCAGATCTGTTTTTAAAGCAAGGTTTATTTTTTTAACCCTCGAAATTCTTTTGAAATAAATCTGAACCGATTAAGGAGCTTGATCTATTAATTGGATAACAATATATTGTGGTTCTAACTATTAGACCCACAATATACTGGATTTTTTTTGCTTGACATATCCTGTTGACAATCTTATATTGTTTTATTGAAGTAAAATGGCTTGTGATATTGGATATTTCGTTTCGGTCTTTTTGATGCAAATACTGCAGTTCTTAAAATTGAAATCGCTACTCCCATGGATAAACATATCTCCGGACAGATACTGGCTGTAGTTACAATCCATTTCTTTTTTATTTTCACGCTTGTTTTGGGTATATCTTATCTCCGTGAATATAGCCTGGAGACAGATGTTCAGGTGATAGGAAGTACTCTCGGTATTTCGCAGGTTGCGGATCCCCAATCCTCTGAAGGCGAGACCGGCGCGACCATCGCATACAATATACCATCCCGCATCAAACATAAAAAAGAGCGGCGGTTTCACCCCATCATAATTCAGGAAGCCAAACGCTATAAGGTCGATCCTTGCCTGGTAAAGGCAATTATCATGGCCGAGTCCGGATACAACCCCAAAGCCATTTCAAAAAGAGGGGCAAAAGGCCTCATGCAGCTGATGCCATCAACCGCCGAAGCCCTCGGCGTGGAAGATATATTTAACCCCAAGCAAAATATCAGCGGCGGTATCCGTTATTTTAAACAGCTCGTAAAAAGGTTTGACGGAAACGTCAAACTGGCACTGGCGGCTTACAATGCCGGGAGTCAAAAAGTCAGGCATTATCAAGGCATCCCACCTTTTAAATCCACTAAATATTACATTCAAAAAGTTTTTAAGTATTATGAGCTGTACAAAGACCAATCAGCGGAAAAATTAGACAAAGCTTAAAGCGGTTGTCAAACCCTTATTCCTCTAAATTATCTAGAAGCTTTCTCAAAATAATCTTTTGGCCCAAACTCGGCGTTGGAACCTCGTTTTAAGTCCTCGACATACTTGAGTATGCCTGCGGGTTAAAACCCGGCTCCGCCTTGATTTTGACCCAAAATCTTTATTTTGAGATGGCTTCTAAAATCCCATATCTTTATTGATGAGAACAATTTTCACCCTATTTTTGGGAAATGATTTTTCGGTAATGGTCCAGTAGTTGCAGATACGATCCGGGCTTTTACAATCCGCGCAAAAGGACGTTTTGGCACACGGCGTTTTTTTGTCCAGCCGCATGGTGTTCACCGGTGCCGCATAATTTTGAACGCGGAACATGGCACTTTCCAGATCCGGAACGATCTTGTTGCGGCCGACAAGAATGATGACATGTTTGGGCCCGAATGTAACGGCGCCGACCCGGTTGCCGATCATGTCCAGATTGACCAGCTGCCCCGACTCGGTCACAGCGTTGGTTCCAGTAACAAACAGATCGACCAGCAAGGCCTGCCGCCGGCGTTCCAGACTTTCTTCAGGGGATAGATTCTTGTCATAAGTGTCCAGCACCTCAAGATCGTCAGCGCTTTTAAGTACATCATACAGTCCGGTGGCAACGAAGGTGATTGATCCGCCCCACGAGACGCTTTTCGGCGATATTTCGGGAATTATTTTTTCAAGTACGATGGATTTGGCTTCATCGGGGGTTTGGGCGATGTGAACCTCAAAGTTGTTTTCCGTCAATGCCTCTTTAAGTTCCGCCAATCTGGTTGTCCAATAATTCTCAATGGGATTTTCCATAAAATTCCTCCGGTTTTCGGTTTTGGATAACGACTCGTCTTTTCTCTTACCCAATTTAAATGGACTTGACCACTTAAAATTGAGGTGGTAATTGTCCTTTTTCGGAATGTGACTATACTTACCAGCCTAAAATTTTTTTTCAACCATAAAAAATGAGGTGCCAAATGAGAAAAGTTGCCTGCCTTGGTATTATTCTGTCGGTTCTCGTGGTTTTTGCATGCGGTAAAGCGAGTGTTGAAGATGCAGCCAAGAATTATGTAAAAAAACAATGCGCATTCGATAACGATGTTAACGTCGATACATCGAAATTAAAATACTCGGTTGTAAAAAAGACAGGTAATCGGGCGGTTGTACAAGTTTCTGGGACCATAAATTTTGACGGGCAGCTTTATTTGGTGAAAAAAGGCAGTAAATGGACAATCGACAAAAAAGGCGGTTTATACGCCACACCTCAACCGGCAGCGTCTCATGCTCAACCCAAAGCGGCTGTTTCACAGACTTCGCATACCGCTTCCCCTGTTCAGTCCGCCCATAAGTAGCCGCAAAATTGGTAGAAGTGGTTTCAAAACCTCCCCTCGGGCCCAATCTTCCATCTTCGCGATAGCTACGACGGGACAAGCTGTGTTGGACTCAAATATGTCGAGGACTTAAAACGAGGTTCCAACACCGAGTTTGGGCCAAAAGATTATTTTGAGATAGCTTCTATATATTCTTCGTATACCTGATAGGTGTCGGCTGAAAAAAGGATAAAGGCGACCTTTTTCAGCGCGCTGTTTCTTTCCAGAAATCGGCAGGTCGTATCCATCGCGGTTCTGCATGCTTCTTTGACAGGATAGCCGTAAGCGCCACAGCTGATTGCAGGGAACGCGATGGAAGTAATATTATTTTTGACAGCGAGTTTCAGACTGTTGGAATAACAATCTGCAAGGAGCTTTCGGTCGTTATCGCTTCCTTGATAAATCGGCCCTACCGTGTGGATGACATACTTTGCCGGAAGGTTGTAAGCTCTCGTTATCCTCGCTTCGCCGGTAGGGCATCCGCCGATTTTGCGACATTCATTTAAAAGCTCCGGCCCTGCGGCCCTGTGTATGGCGCCATCTACACCACCGCCGCCCAAAAGGGTCGTATTGGCCGCGTTGACAATGGCGTCAAGTTTCAAAGCGGTGATATCTCCCTGCAAAATTTCAATCCGATCGAATATCTCCTGTTTCATACTGCAACCTCTCCTTTTTATATTTAAAAATCAATCACGAAAACACGAAAGGACGAAATCACGAAATAAAAATATTTTTCGTGTTTTTAATTTTTCGTGCTTACGTGATAAAATTTCTTTTTTTGTTTCCCTGATAAATCGGGATCTGCGAAAATCTTCGATCAACAATCATCGCGCGTTTGTGCCCCAAGCGATGTGGCGTCTGCCATTTTCTGAAAAATACAAATTGCTACCCGTTTCCGGTGAGATAATTTTTGTCCAGCGACCGAAAGACAACCGGCAGCGATTCCATATCCGGCGGTCTGAACTTAAAAACAATATCAAGGAAAACCATTGTGATGCGAAATGTGGCGCCCCACAACACTTCGGTGCTGTCTCCGGAGTGATGTATAAAACAGGGAAAATCTCTGATATCCGGATTTTTTTCCTTTTCCATGGATGTTTCTATCTTGACCTGATATCGCGCATAGTTAGCGGGATTCAGCAGATTTTTAAAAGGGATATAAACGATTTTTTCAACCTCCCAGTTTGGGCTGAACCGTTTTTGGCGGCCGATCCGGCACACCATGGGATAAATCACCCGTTGAAACATGATGAGCCTCTGGGACGGGAGCGGCCCTAGAAATGTTACACCCAGAGGATTCAAACGCATTTCCTCTACACCTTCTCGCAGACACGTGGCCAACAGAAGGGCCAGATTTCGAGCTTCGCGACGGCGGTGTTTGTGCCACGTTTTCCAGTGGGGCCAACGGGTCAGGGGAGTTCCTGGCAAGCATAGAAACTTGGACAAAAATGCATCCACTCGGGATGATATGCTTCCGCCGGGGCAGCATAAGTCTCCGTGCTGTTTGACCATTAAAGATCTTTTGTTCAGAATCAAACAAGGCGTATCGCAAGAATTTTTTTGCCGCCGACACCGGCCGATCAAAAAAAGCACGGCGGAGGTTGTCGAAGAATCAGCAACGCCTTTGGGAAATATACGATCGCGGCCGTTTTCTTCATACAGCCTGTCCATGGCATGGTCGATAAAATCGGAGGTCTTGCAAAGCGCATCCATCATTTTCTACGGGGCCTCGAATTTTGCTCTATATCTCTCTTATCGCAACTCATCTAACTTGTTATCTTATTCATTATTGCACTTTTTGCAACCTTGCGGTAAGCACTATTTTCAATAAACATGTGGCAATGTGTTTATCGGGCAATTTGTCCGCAAATCGCACGAATCCGGGGAGGGAGGTATAACATGTCGAAAAGATTGACGGATGATTTTTTTAAGTGGCTTGTTGAGTTGCGTCGTTTTTTTCACAAGTGTCCGGAACCGGCTTACAAAGAGCTGAAGACCGCATCTAAAATTTGTGAGATTTTGGACACCCTCAAGGTTCCCTATCAATCGGGTGTGGGGCAAACAGGCGTGGTGGCGAGATTACGTTCACAACGCGCCGGACATCTGGTTGCGTTCCGAGCGGATATGGATGCGCTGCCGCTGGAAGAAAAAAATGATGTGCCTTACAAATCCCGAAATTCCGGGTTCATGCATGCCTGCGGACACGACGGGCATATGACCATTGCACTGGGTGTCATTCGATGGTTGATAGAGAAACAGTGGCCCCAGAACGGTTCCGGTGAAATCATTTTTATATTTCAGCCCGCGGAGGAAGGCGGCGCCGGCGCCAAAGCAATGCTGGATACCGGAATTTTCGATAACGAGCCCGTAAAAGCCGCTTTTGCCGGGCATATGCATCCGGAAATGCCGGCAGGACAAATTCGGCTGGCGCCGGAGGTCAGCAATGCCGCCGCAGACAGTTTTTCCATCCGTCTGAAAGGCAAGGGCGGCCACGGTGCTCATCCGCACCATTGCAAAGATCCCATTGTTGCCGGAGCCCACCTCGTTACTCAAGTGCAATCGCTGATCAGCCGCGAGCTTCCACCCCTTGAGAGTGCAGTAATTACCATCGGTCGTTTTCAGGCCGGAACAGCAACCAACATTATTCCCGAAGAGGCTGTTCTGGAGGGAACCCTGCGCACCTTGGATCCAAATATCCGGAAAAAGATGATCGAGCGTCTTGAAGACATGGCAAAGGGGCTGGCCGGATCATTCGGCATCAGTGCGACACTGACCGTCATCGAAGGATATCCGGTTCTAGTTAATGATCCGGAGCTGGTGAAGCACGTTGCGGCCTGCGCCGAAAAAATACTGGGCGCAGAAAATGTTCACAGCGGGCTTCCGAGAATGGGCGCCGAGGATTTTGCATATTTTTGTCAGAAGTGGGGCGGCGTCATGGTGGGGCTCGGCTGTCATGATCCCGGCAAAGGTTTTCAGCACAGCCTCCATTCGCCTTATTTCGATCTTGATGAAAGCGTCCTGGAGACAGGAACGGTGCTTTTCGCCCATGTTCTTACGAGATATTTGGAAAGGTCACAAGATGTCCATACGGAAACTGACGATTAAAATTGGTGAGATAATCCTCTTTCTCAACGGCGTTGGAAGAAAAGATGTCCGGAATGCCGAGTGAATTTTGAGCGAGTGTGAAAAATCGAATGAAAACGGTAGCTATACATGGTGTGTGACGACGGTATCCAGATGCATTATCTTTCCCTTGCCTCGGCTTTGGGTGACGGTTCATCTGAATTTCTGTCAGGGAGGGTCAGCATGAAGACGGATCCTTCATCAAGTTCGCTTTTTACGTCGATGGTGCCGCCATGATCCTG
>JAJDND010000066.1 GCA_022340885.1 Desulfobacterales bacterium
TACATCCACAAGGCTTTCAAATGCGGTACATTGTGAAGAAAAATCCGGCTCGCGGCGTAGATTCGGATGTCGTCATATCCGGTGGTGGATTGCTTGGCCTTGATTTTCGTATTTTCTCCGTGAAACTGCAAAGGAACAAAAGTTTTAAAGCCCCCGGTTTCGTACTGAAGATCACGGAGCCGCGATAGATGATCGACGACATCTTCAGGATCCTCGATATGATTATACAGCATGGTTGCATTGGTTTTAAGGCCCATTTTATGGGCCGTCCGCATGACGGACAACCATTTTGTTCCGGATATTTTTTTAGGAGCAATCATATCGCGTACGTGGGAAGAAAAAATTTCGGCCCCGCCCCCGGGCAGCGCTTCGACGCCGGCATCAATCAATCGTCTGAATACTTCTTCCAAGGGCATCCGATTTACTTTCGCGAAGTAATCGTATTCAACGGCGGTAAAGCCGACGATGTGCATATCCGGCTTTATTCTTTTAATCAGCCGCAACATCTTTTCAAAATAGTCCAGGGTCAACTTGGGATTAAGACCGCCCACGATATGCACTTCGTCGATCCCCATGGAAACGGCTTTTCGTATCCGCCTTTCGATCACCTCGAGTGAAAGCACAAATGCGTTTTTGTCCCCCTCGTCGCAGGAATAGGCACAAAGGGGGCACCTCAGCTCGCAGATATTGGTGTAATTCAGATTCATATTGACACCGTAATACGCTATGTCTCCGTGCAAACTTGTTCTTACGTGATGGGCGATGGCCCCCAAATCGAGGATGTCGTTTGTGGTGAGCATACAAAACGCGTCTTCTCTGCTCACCGGAACATTACCGGCAACTTTTTCGGCGATGCTGCGAAGATTTTTGTTTTTGATGTTATTCGGAAATGTCATTTTATAATTGTCTACTCGCCCCAGCTTTCAAACAGACGGTGCTTCCTGCCCAAAAGGTTCAATATTTTACCCACTACAAAGTCGACCACATCGGCAACGGACTCGGGGCGCGTATAAAATCCCGGCACCGGCGGCACAATCTCTATGCCGACCTGGGCGGCTTTATGTAAATTTTCAGTGTGGACGACGCTAAGCGGCGTTTCCCTGGGCACAATGATGCATCTTCGCCTTTCTTTAAGCGCCACGTCACAGGCCCGCGTTATCAGAGAATCGGCATAACCGTGCACAATGGCGGAAAGCGTTTTCATGGAACAGGGGATCACTGCAACCGCTTCAAATTGTGCGGAACCACTGGCAACCGGTGAAAAGAAATTATTATTTTTATATTCGTTCAAAAGATCAAAGTTTTTTGCAACACCCCGCACTTCAAGGAGATCTCTCAAGGATGAAAAAGGCGCTTTTTCCAACAACATTTCATACTCGATGATACGGCCGGCCGGCTGCGATACGATGGCCGCCACATGCTCGTTTAAATTGAGGAGTTCTTCAATTAAACGAATCCCCATAATCGGGCCGCTGGCGCCTGAAATGGCAACAACAATCATCTTGATGAAAATACCCCGCTTTTTATGTTTGAAATAATGAAGTTTCTCCCCAAGACATCGATAAAACGCCTGATCTACGAAAAAAAGACATCCGTGAGTGTTCCCAGAAAAAGGATCGGGGATATATACATGTTGATCTTTAAAAAAACTTTCACCGCCTCGGCAATATCCTGACGCCTAGCCAGTCGCTGCTGATACAAAAATATCAGAGAAACCGATATCACCGCGACCCAGTAAAAGCTGTTTTTGTGAGTGATAAATCCAGCATATATCATAGCACCGGCGGATACCGTATAGCAAGCGGCGGAGATAATAAGCGCCGTTTGCTTTCCCAGACGAACCGGTATGGAATGAAGATTCTCTTGGGTGTCGAATTCCATGTCCTGTATCGCATAAACAATATCCAGCCCGGCAATCCAGGTCAATATAACAAGCCCCAGCACAAAGGGAACCTGAGTAAATTTTCCGGTCACGGCAAGGTACCCGCCAATGGGCGCCGCAGCCTCGACAAGACCCAAATAAAAGTGAGAAGAAGCGCTGAAGCGTTTAAAATAGGAATAGGTGAACAGCAAAAAAACCGCCGGAAAGGACAGGTAAAAACAAATTCTGTTCAGCATGAAGGATGCCCCGACGAGCACCAGGGAAGACACCATCGCCGTCAGCCAAACGCTTTTCGGCCGAACATCTCCTTTTGGAATCAGTCGATCCTGGGTTCGCGGATTTTTGGCATCGATAACGGCATCGATAACGCGATTGAAAGACATCCCGGCGGTTCTGGCCGCCACCATTGCAACGATCACGAAAAACCAGGTCTTTAAATTTCCCCCACCGGCAAAAAGAACCCCCAACAATGCAAAAGGCAGGGCGAAAAGGGTCTGCTCGATCATCATCAGTTCGGAGAATGCTTTAAAATCCATACTCGTTCCAGCGACTGTCAACTTTTTTGATGATCTCTTCAGACATTTTGATCTCATTGGGCCATTCCCGACCCATGCCTTCTTCACGGGTCTTTCGGGTGGCGTCTATTCCCATTTTGCCACCGAAATTCGAATAGGGCGCGGAATGATCCAATGCATCCAAGGGGCCCTCAGACACCAACAGATCCCTTTTGGGATCGACATTATTTAAAAGTTTCCATACCACTGTGCGCGAATCTTTCAAGTCGATATCTTTATCAAATACGGCGATGTATTTTGTAGACGCCATCTGCCCGAGCCCCCATAACGCGTTGATGACTTTTTTGGCATGACCCGGGAATTTTTTGTCGATGGAGATCAAGGCACAATTATGAAACACACCCTCTATGGGAAGCTCCATGTCCACAATTTCCGGAACAAGCATTTTCAGTGCCGGCAAAAAAATTCTTTCCGTCGCTTTTGCCATATAGCAGTCTTCCATAGGAGGCTTTCCAACGATGGTTGCCGGATAAATCGCGTCATCTCTGGCGGTAATGCAGGTGACATGGAATACCGGATAACGATCGGCAGGGGAATAGAATCCGGTATGGTCCCCGAAGGGGCCTTCGGTACGAACCTCGTTCGGATCCACATACCCTTCAATCACAAAGTCGGATTCCGACGGAACAAAGAGATCAACGGTTTTGGCGCGGGTGATTTCTATGGGCTTTGATCCGATAAAACCGGCCAGCAGCAATTCATCGATATCGGGGGGAAGCGGCGCCGTAGCAGCATAGGTTACCAGAGGCGATCCGCCGAGGGCCACCGCCACTTCCATTCGCTCTCCCCGGGATTTGTATTTATCAAAGTGGCGGTTGCCGTCTTTATTGTACTGCCAGTGCATGCCGGTGGTGGCATGATCGTATTTGTGCATGCGATACATGCCCATATTTTGAATCCCCGTATCCGGATCTTTGGTAATGACTACCGGCAGTGTAATAAACGGCCCGCCGTCGTGAGGCCAGCAGGTCAGTATGGGGAGAAGATCTAAAAGAGGCCTGTCCGTACCATAAGTCTGCGCCTGGCACGGCGCATGTTTTACTTTTTTCGGTGTGACGCCTGATAAGGCTTTAAGATCAAGGAGCATTTTGATCTTTTGGCCAAAACTTCCAGGCGGCTTAAATTTGATGAGGGCTTCGATACGTCGGGCGACATCGTCGAACCCACTGCATCCCAACACCAATTCCATGCGTCGATAACTGCCGAAGGCATTGATGAGCAGGGGAAACGGTGAGCCTTTGACTTTTTCAAAAAAAAGCGCCGGGCCATAAGTCTTGCTCATCCGGTCAGCGATTTCCGTAATCTCCAGCACCGGATCCACCTCTGCGGAGATCCTTTTCAGTTCGCCCTCGGATTCCAATATTTTGATGAATTCTTTGGTGTTCTTAATAGGCATAAGTCGATCATCCTGACCAACACACTGTATTACATTTTGGAAAGAAAATATAGAAAAATGAAGAAAGTGTGTCAAGGTGGAAAAATAAGGGGAAAAGTTCGTAGAAATACACGATCCTCCGTTAGACGGTGCATTGTGTATTTCTACGTTTAGAAAAACCTGAAATGGTTTTGCCGGGATCGAATCCTTTTTACGGTCTCCATATCCGCACGAAACGGTGAATTCATCAAATCAGGATCCGACAAAAGATCGCTGTAAAATGGGGTGTCTTTGATTTTTATATTATAAGCCGTTACCATCAGGCTTTCAAGGCTTAGCACATCCTGGATATTATAGGCCAGCAACGTTTCAAGGGCTTTTTCATTCCCGTTGTTTCGATAGTCAAGCCACAGAAGGACTGCGAAGAATCCATCGATATCCGCTAAATCCCCCCGATAAAATCCCAATTGGTTTTCGCAGGACTTCAGACCGCCTTTATATCCTAAGCCTGCCAGGATATATCTTAAGTCGATGTGTGCCTGTTTCAATTTGATCCCGAAAGTCTTTTCGATAAACGGAACATCGAAATGTTTACCGTTGTATGTCACAATGACTTTGTATCGCTGGATATTCTCGGGGAAGTCATCCAAATTTCGGTCGTTGACATAATGGAAAATCGCTTTCCCGTCATAAAGTGCAATGGTCGTGATGGTCTCACCATAGATACTCAGCCCTGTCGTTTCAATGTCAAGGTAGACGGTAACATCTCTAAATTCAGGAAAAAAGCGCCAGTGATGACTCGCGGGCAAACGGTCGGCAAAGTAGTTTGCATTCAAGGAAACCATCTGATGTTTTGATTCTCGGAGGCATTCGGCCATTGTCTCCATTTTCTTTGTCGAAAAACCTGAACCGCTGATTGCTTCGCAAAGGTCCCAGCGAATAATGCCGGTTTCCCATAAGCGCTGTTCTGTTTTAACCCCGATACCCGGAATATGGAGAAATGTATTTTGAAGCATCTGATATCACGAAACGAATGGCGTTTTGCGGATATTCGAATTCCTTGTCAACTGCCACCCGCAAAGCGGGTGGCTTGAACTTGTCCGCCGATTTATGGCGGGCATCAGTCTTCGCTAAAGCTACGCCCGACAAGAAGGCAAAAGCACATCAGTGCATTTGACGTTGAATTTGCATCCGGTCGCTAAGGACCCGGTATGTTTTAAAAATTAAAATCACTTTTAACTATTCGGACCGACTCGATTCCAGACGTCCGTTGTGATTGCGTCTTCTTTCCTCGCCGGATCGTCGTTCCGGAATATGTTTATCGTAGGAGAATTGACGCCGATCGATACCCCGGCGCCTATCGTTATTTTCTGGCCATGTCGTCGTCTTCATGGCCCGCTACTTTTTAAGCTTTTTTCGCCCCAATCCGGCCAAGCCGACCAAACCAACGCCGAGCAAGAGAATGCTGGCAGGTTCCGGAACGGGGATAAAATTAGAGATTAATTTTCCCGATTCAGTTCCGGCAAATGCCGAAACAACGATAAACCCGAATATAATAATGAATGGGAGTACGGGTACTCCTATATATTTCTTTTTCATATCTCTCCTCAGACGACACCGGCGTTCATGATGCACTCTGCCATGAAAACCGGTGTTCGTTTGCATAATCTAAATCGTATGCATTTTGATGCTTCCCTAAAGAATCATCATTTGGAAGCCAAACTTGGATCGTCTCCCGAGGTCCCCGGTGACAATTAAAAGGAAGTCGCCGAAAATCAATGGTAGAAGAAATATCGAAGTTAAGTTTTTCAAATGGCGAAAATATTACCATTAAATTAATGCAAAAATCATGCAAAACCTGGCTGTTTTTTGTTTTCTTTTATTTCAGATAGTTAGCGGTGGCAGTTTGAATTCGGAGAATATGTATGGGAAATGAATACCACATTTCCTGTTACACACATTACACAGTGGGCAATTTAGGTAACAGGGTGAGAAGTGTGATTTGAGAGGGAAAGCCGGCGATCCATTAGAAGCCATCTCAAAATAAAGATTTTGGTTCAAAATCTAGGCGGAGCCGAGTTTTAACCCGCAGGCATCCTAAAGTAGTCGAGGACTTAAAACGAGGTTCCAACGCTGAGTTTGGGCCAAAAGATTATTTTGAGATGGCTAATAGTTATCTTTCCCACCGGTTGCCGCCGACATTTTTTAGATCAATATATTGGACTGTACCGCGTTCACTGATAAAAGAAGTCAGAAGCCAACTGACCAAACTGATGAATAGAGATCCAAACACGGCGGACCAGAATCCGTAGACCTTAAAGCCGGAAATCACACCGGAAACCATCATCAGCATCAAAGCGTTGATCACAAAGGTAAAAAGTCCCAAACTCAGTATATTGACCGGGAGGGTCAAGATGAACAAGACCGGCCGAAAAAAGGCATTTAGTATTCCCAAAATAGCAGCGGCAAAAAAGGCGGATACAAAGCCGCTGACCTGAATCCCGTCTATCAAATATGATGTCGCGATGATTGAAAATGTCAGGATCAACCATCTTATAAAAATTCCTTTCATAGTATTTACCTAAAAAAATAAAGAACCAAAATTTGCATTTAAAGCCTCCTAACACGTTAAATGAAACCCTGCTTAAACATTTTCGCATTCTTTAGAGAGCCGATTGAACATATTTATCTCCTTAGATGTTTTCTCCTCGATTAAATCGATTAGGTGATTACATCAACAGTAATACTTCCGAAAGAGAAATGTTCAATCATCATAAACTTTCCAATAAGGCTTTTCATTTTCCCATTTATCGAGTATCTCCCGGGGCGGGCGAACGACGACGGCCTTGCATTCTGCGGTGAGGGTCCCGTCGGATAGGCGTATCTCTGAAGCAACCTGAGCCCGGCTTGCGGTCTGCTTGATAACCCAGCCGATAACCGTCAGCGGTGTATTGGTCGGGGTCGGACGGCGGAAGGTCACTTCGAGTTTCAAAGCCACCATTAACGCATCCTCTCCGTTTTTCAACATCACGGCGCGTCCGGATGTTTCATCGAGTATCGCCGAGACAATACCGCCGTGAACCACGCCTGGATATCCGTTGAACTGATCCGGAACCGTCACTGTCGACCGAACTTGATGGGCCTGATGATCTTCGTACCATTTCATCTTCAGCGACAATTCATTCTCAAGTCCGCACAGAAAACAACCGCGGGAATTTTTTTGTTTCCGCATCTTTTTTCCCCCTTAGACGTTAATGCGCCCCTATAATATTCACATGTTTGTTAAAGGTCAAGCCCGGACGGATCGTCTTGAGATCCGGTATGGAAAAATATCTTTTGGCAATAAACCATCCTCTTGTTTCTACCGGAAAGTTTTTAAAGTAGAAAAATCGATAGCGGGGAAGCGCTCCTTTGCTTAAAAAGCAAAAACGTGCACAGAGAACTATGCATCGTGCCTAAGAATTTGCCATCATTTTATCTTTATGATAGTGGTTTTTTAAAAACATATGAACGAACAGCCCACATATAACCAAATTTTTAATGCGACATCAAACGGCATCATTGCAACGGATGTATTCGGAACGATTGTCTACATCAATCAGCAGGCTGAAAAAATACTGGGTTGCAGTGCCAAAAGACACAGCGGCGTTTTTATTTCCGAGCTTCTCCCCATCACCGGTCCTCAAGTCATAGAATGCCTTAAAACCGGTCGGTCCAATTGGGGTCACCATGTTATCGGAGAAAAGCTCGATATGGTGCTCAATATTTCTCTGATTCGCCGGGGGGAAAAAATATTGGGAGCCGTTTGCAATTTCCATGACATGAAACAGTTTAAAATTTCGCCGGACGAAGTGGTGTCGAGCAGTTATCTGAATCAGCAGCTGAAAACCATTTTTAAAGCATCTCACGACGGAATCTGGGTCTGCGACGGACAAGGCAAAGTGATAGATATCAATGAAGCCTCTGAAAAACTCAATGGGATACGTGCATCGAATATCATCGGCAAAAATGTCGTCGATCTCGTAAAAGGCGGTCTGTTCGATCGCTCGGTAACCCTGGAAGTGCTTGAAACCAGACGACAGGTCAGCGTCATCCAAAAAATAAAACGGACGGAGAAACTTTTGCTGGCGACCGGCACACCGGCCTTTGATGATAATGGTCGCATCTTTCTTGTGGTGGTCAATGAGCGGGATATGACCCAATTGAACGCCATCCAGAAGCAGCTTGAGCATTCCCGTATGGTCACGGAAAAATATAAGGACACACTGGCTGAACTCAGCCTCTTGGAATTAAAAGATCAGGAGATTGTGGCTGAAGACAAAAAGATGCGACAGGTCCTTCACCTTGCTTTAAAAATGGCTCAGCTCGCTGCGTCGGATATATTGATTCTGGGAGAGTCCGGAACCGGCAAAGGACTTTTGGCCAAATTCATTCATAAAAACAGCCATCGAAAAAAGAAACCTTTCATTCAGATTAACTGTGCGACTTTGCCGGAAAACCTATTAGAAGCTGAACTGTTCGGCTATGAAAAGGGTGCGTTTACCGGTGCCCGGCAGGAAGGAAAAGCCGGCCTTTTTGAACTCGCCCATGAAGGGACCCTTTTTCTTGACGAAATCGGGGATTTGCCGCATTCTCTCCAGGCAAAATTATTGAAATATCTGGACGATCACGAGGTGATGCGGTTGGGAGGGCTTAAATCAAAGAAAATCGACTGCACGGTTATTGCCGCTACGAATAGAGATGTAGAGAGTCTGGTTCACGAAAAACGGTTTCGAAGGGATCTCTTTTTCCGGCTCAACACGTTTACCATACGAATTCCGCCCCTTCGAGAAAGAAGTGATGATATTTTCGAACTGGTGAACTTCTACATGAACAAATACGGAAAAACGTATGGACTGAGCCGGCGAATCTCTCCGGATGCCCTAAAATTATTACAGGCCTATTCGTTTCCTGGAAATGTTCGGGAGTTGAAAAATGTGATTAAAAAGGCTGTCTTGATGAGTGAAACCCATATTATTGATGATGTTATCTACCAGAGTCTGCCGTCAGATATGTACACCTTTATGAGTTCTGCGGATGATTCGTCACAAGAAAAAGGACTGGCCGGCCAGATGCTGAGCCTGGAAAAGGATATTTTGAAGCATGCCATGAAATGCTGCCGGACCACCCGGGAAATGGCGCGGTTCCTGAAAATCAGCCAACCCACCATCGTACGCAAACTAAAAAAACATCGTCTGTATCGAAAAACGATTCATTAAAGAATCAATTATATTCGTAACAATCCGTATTAATTATTTTTTAGATACAAATCCCATTGATTCATTATAGTATCACACGACAATGGCTTGCCTGTGGCGTTTTGGATTAATTTTTGATTCAAATTTGAATCGACCGGTTCGGGTCATCGCACCTCGGAAAAACACCCAATCCCCTTAAATCCCCCGTATTGTTTATTGCGGCAAATATTGGAACGGATTTTGCTGTGCCCTGATACTTAAACACATTATTCAAGCGACAATCGTGGTCTCGTTCCATAACCTTCTTCGAAGTGGTTTCAAAACCTTCAATCGAATTTAAGGTCAAGGCGGACTGAGACGGCCAAGCGCAGGAATATCGCGAATATTTCGAGGATTGGCCGTCTCAGTCCATCACAGAGATTGAGTCCGAGGGGAGGTTTTGAAACCACTTCTATGCAACCATCAAGCAAGGAGTATTCCGATGACGCATTTTACCAATGATCATCTCGAAAAAATACGGGCCGAATTTATTCCGCCCGGTCACGGGAGTATCACACCCAGCTACGTAGAATACGCCAGAGGTGCTCTAATCCGGGATGTGGAGGGCAACGAATTTATCGACTTTGCCGGCGGCATTGGCGTGATGAATGTCGGGCATTCCCATCCCAAGGTGGTAAAAGCCATCAAGGATCAGGCGGAAAAATTCACCCATACATGCTTTATGGTGATGCCCTATCCGCAGACCGTTGAACTGGCCCGAAAGCTATGCAACATCACGCCGGGATCTTTCGCGAAAAGAGCCCTTTTTATTAACAGCGGGGCTGAAGCGGTTGAAAATGCGGTCAAAATCGCCAGATATCATACCCAAAGACCTGCCATCATCGCCTTTGAAAATGGCTACCATGGCCGAACACTTTTAACCATGACCCTCACCAGCAAAGTCAAGCCGTATAAATTCGGATTCGGCCCTTTTGCCCCTGAAATTTACCGGATGCCCTATGCTTATTGTTATCGCTGCCCGTTCGGTCTTGAGTATCCCGGCTGCGATGTGGTCTGTGCAGATCATCTTAAAGAGTTTTTTATCAGCCATGTCGCTCCTGAAAAAACAGCGGCTGTCATCGCGGAACCGATAATGGGAGAAGGCGGCTTTATCACACCGCCACCGGAGTATTTCCCTAAACTGGTCAACATATGCAGCGACCACGGAATTTTGTTTATCGCCGATGAGATTCAAACCGGTATGGGACGCACCGGCAAGATGTTCGCCATGGAACACTGGAATCTGGCCCCTGACCTGGTAACTGTTGCCAAAAGTCTTGCTGCAGGAATGCCGCTGAGCGCGGTGGTGGGGAAAAAGGAGATTATGGAAACGGTCCACCCGTTCGGGCTGGGCGGCACTTACGGCGGCAACCCCGTGGCCTGTGCTGCAAGTCTTGCGGTCATGGAAATCTTTGAACAGGAAAATTTGCTTCAGGCGGCTCAAAATCTGGGTCATAAGGTGAAAAAACATTTTGATGACTTTCAAAGTGAATACGAATTTATCGGCGAAGTCCGCGGACTAGGGCCCATGCTTGCCATGGAACTGGTGGAAGACCGTCAAACCAAAGAACCTGCGGCAGACAAAGCCAAGGCGCTGGTCAAATTCTGCCATGAAAAGGGGTTGATAATATTGGCCTGCGGCAATTTCGGAAACGTCATTCGAACCTTGATGCCGCTGGTTATCACAGACGAACAATTGAATAGGGGTCTGGCTATTTTAGAAGAGGGCCTCCGGTTTTTCTCAAAATGAAACGCCCCGCAGCCCTGCAAACGGGGATCTTCGCCACACGACATAGGCGGACAAGTCCGCTGCGTACCGACAAGCTTGCAGGGTATTCAGGCGAAGGCGAATAAAATGAAAAAAACATCCAACCCCCATTCGCCGGTTTTTGAAAAGATCAAACGGTCACTCGACCCTGCTTTCAGTTATCTCATCTTTGAAAAGGCATTTTCATCCGTCGATAAGGATGTGTTTCATAGCATCATTCAAGTCATTGGGCAGTTGAATTTGGGAATTTTTGACGCCAAAATTCATCACGACAAACACCTTGGATTATCTTTGCTGGTGGTTAGGACCGATCCAAACAGAGCGGATCATATTATGCAGGACCTATTAAATGCCGGAATCCCCGATGATATGACGTTTTTTTCCTATGGCAGCATGATTTAGCGGCTATGCTTAATATAAATGAGCCATAATGAACAAAAGGAGGAGCAATCAATGAAAATCGACATCAGAATTATGGGAAAATTGACCGTGTTTTTTTCTATCGTAGCACTTGTTGCCGCCTTTTCCGTATTACCCGCTCCGGCAGTGGCGGAAAACGTGGTCAAGGTCGGGAACATTATCCCGCTGTCAGGCCCCTCGGCATCGGTGGGCCAGCAGGGGAAACAGGCCCGCGAAATGGCGGTTGAGGAAATTAATGCCGCCGGCGGTATCAAGTCGCTAGGCGGCGCGAAACTGAAGATGATTTACGCCGACTCGGAATCCAAACCCGAAAAGGGCGTAGCCGAAGCCGAACGTCTGATCAATACCGATAAAGTAAATGTATTGACCGGCTGCTGGAACTCTGCGGTGACCTACCCGACAACGGCTGTGGCGGAACGTTACGGCATCCCGTTTATCGTTCCGGTTTCCGTTGCCGATAAAATCACGGAACAGGGTTTCAAGAATGTATTCAGAATTGCAGCAAAAGACAGTTGGTGGACTCGTGACCAGTTTGCCTTTCTCAAAGATATGGAAAAAGAGTTCCACACACCGGTGAAAACACTGGCTTTTGTTTATGAAAACGGCGACTGGGGCCAAGGATTTGCGAGCCAATGGAAAATCCTGGCTAAAAAAGGCGGGTATAAGGTTGTCCTGGATGAACCGTATCCTTCCACGGCCACGGATCTGAGTCCGGTGGTTCAAAAGATTCGGCGCGCCAGACCCGATGTGTTGATGCTGGTATCCAATGCCGCGGACGCAATCCTTCTAACCAATACGCTGGCGTCGTATAAGGTGAAACTCAAAGCCGTTATCGCCAGCGGCGGGGGGCATGCGGATCCTTCCTTTTTAAAGGCTACGGGGAAAAATGCCCGGTACCTTTTCGATATTGTCGAATGGGAAACCGATGTCAATAAACCGGGCGCCAAAGAAGCCAATGCCAAATTTAAAGCCAAATACGGATACAACCTGGCCGGTGAATCCGTGGATGCCTATCTGGCCATGTATGTCCTCAAAGATGCCTTGGAACGGGCCGGCTCTCTAGACCCGGCCAAAATTCGAGAAGCACTGGCCACCACCCACTTGACCAGTGGGCCCGGCATGATCGTCGGCTATGATTCGGTTGAGTTCGACAAAACCGGCCAGAACAAGAATGCATCTTTGATCATGGTCCAGATTAACGACATAGGAAACGGTCTGGAGCGAATTACGGTCTGGCCAAAAAGCGCCCGGCGCGCCGGATATACGCCGGTATTTCCAATGCCTCACTAATTAATCGACACGGTGTTTATTCAAATGAGAGCGTCGTCGGCCGAATGGCGCTCTCTTCTCCTTAGCTAGTTAATGAGACGGGATATGGAATTTTTTCTGGAAAGTATACTCAACGGTATTTGTATGGGATCGATTTACGGTTTGACCGCTTTGGGCCTGACCGTGATTTTCGGTGTCCTCAAGGTGATTAATTTTGCACACGGCTCTCTGATCATGGTGAGTATGTATGTCGCGTATTGGGCCATCATATATACAGGGGTGCATCCGTATGTTGCACTGATTATCGTTGTTCCGGTCATGTACTTTTTCGGGTATTATCTCCAGGACATCGTCATCAAACCCATATTCAAGGCTGAAAAGGATGTTCGTGAGCCGATTACGGTCATTATTGTGACCACCGGTGTCTGGTATATCCTGGACAACCTGACACTACTGATATTCGGACCGCAATACCGCGGCATTCAGAACAACCCGCTGAGAGGAAAAATGCTGGACATCGGGAATATGCTGATCTCCGTTCCAAAGCTCTGGGGGTTTGTCACAGCGGTAATCACTGCGGCAGCCGTTTACTGGTTTCTGCAAAAAACGCGGACGGGAAGGGCCATCCGCGCCACGAGTCTTGACCGTGAAGCCGCCAGCCTAATGGGCATCAACCAGTTTAAAATCTACAACATCGCTTTTGGTATCGGTACGGCCATTGTCGGGATCTCCGCAGTAACCCTGGTACCTTTTTATAATATTTTCCCTTCCGTCGGCGTGCTCTTCGATATCAAGGGATTCATCATCGTAGTGCTCGGGGGATTGGGAAGTATCGGCGGCGCCATTATCGGAGGAATTATCATCGGCCTGATCGAATCGATTGCGCCCATGTTTATGACCGCTACCTGGGCGGAAGCCATCGTATACGGTCTTTTTCTGGTGGTGCTCTTTGTTAAGCCTTCGGGACTGTTTGGTGTAAAATATGACTGGTAGGTTATAAAAACAATTCAACAGGAAAGCGTATGACGCGTAAAACGATAAACACATCGGCTCTTATTTTACTGGGGGTCGTTGCCTTTGGAATACCGCTGGTGCTCCGGAGTCCGACGTATCTTCATATTATCTGTTTGCTCTTTTTCTATGCCTACCTGACAACGAGCTGGAATCTGGTGGGCGGTTTTGCCGGCGTTCTTCCCCTGGGACATTCCGCATTTGTCGGTATCGGTGCTTATACCTCCACTGTTCTGTCCCTTCAGTACGGAGTCAGTCCCTGGTTAGGGATGATCGTCGGCGGCTTTTTGGCCGGCATTGTCGGAATCCTTATCGGTCTTCCCACATTTAAAATGCGTGGGGCCTATTTTGCTCTGGCGACCATTGCTTTCGGTGAAGGAATTCGCGTTATGTTCGAAAACATCGAAACCCTCGGCCCGTTAAATATTCGGGGACCGAGGGGGTTGGAAATCCCTCCCACGCATACCGGATTCGTCAATTTCATGTTTAACACAAAGGAACCATACTATTACATTATTCTGGTGATGCTCATCGGCGTCATCGCTTTCACCTATTTTATTTCACGCTCCAAACTCGGTTATTTTTTAAATGCAGGGGGTGAAGAGCCCGAGGCCGCCATGTCGCTGGGGGTCAATGTTGCGCGGGCAAAGCTCATCGCTATGGCCATGAGTTCCTTTTTAACGGCGCTGGCCGGCACCTTTTACGCCCAATTTACACTTTACATCTATCCCAAAAGCGTCATGTCATTGGATCTTTCCTTTGAGATCGCCTTTATTGCACTCATCGGGGGAAGAGGCTCCATCGCCGGACCTATTCTGGGGGCCCTGCTTCTTCGGCCGGTGAGCGATTTTTCACGGATTTACTTCGGTTCTTCTTTGCCAGGCCTTCATCTGATCATTTTCGGCACGGTTCTTATTCTGGTCATGATTTTTCAGCCCCGCGGTTTGCAGGAACCGCTGCTGAAAGTTTACAATAAGCTTCTTGACAGAATTTTACAACAAGCTCCCCAAGGAAAAGCCGGACATGAATATTCTTGAAATCAACAATCTTGTAAAGGATTTCGGCGGACTGAGAGCGGTGGATACCCTGAGTCTTTCCATAAAAGAAGGAGAGATCCTTGGCATGATCGGTCCAAACGGCGCAGGGAAGTCCACGGCTTTCAATTGTATCGCAGGGGTCTACTCCCCGACAAAAGGCGACATTTTTTTCGCCGGCAAAAAAATTAACGGGGTTAAGCCGTGGAATCTTTGCAAAGGCGGTCTGGCCCGGACCTTTCAGATCGTCAAACCCTTCAGATCCAAAAGTGTGCTGTACAACGTGATGGTGGCGAGTTTTGCCACCACGGACAAAACAGCTGCGGCTGAAGAAAAAGCCTTGGAAGTTTTAAAAACGCTTTCGTTCGAGCACAAAAAGGATGAAAGAGCCGGCAACCTGACCATTGCCGAACTCAAACGTCTTGAAGTGGCCCGTGCCCTGGCCACCGAGCCCAAACTGCTCCTGTTCGATGAGGTGATGGCCGGGCTAAGACCCGCCGAAGTGGATGAAATGGTCCAAATTATCAAAAATCTTCGCGATCGGGGAATCACCATTTTTGTAATTGAACATATCATGCGTGCCATCATGGCCCTTTCGGACCGGATAGTGGTGATTCATTTTGGGAAAAAAATCGCAGAAGGCACTCCTCAGGAGGTGGCCTCCAATGAAAACGTGATTAAAGCCTATCTGGGAGATGAATATGTCGTTTCTTGAGGTAAAAAATATCGATGTGTTTTATGGAGATGTTCAGGTCATATTTGATCTTTCTCTTGAAGTTATGGAAGGCGAAGTGGTCAGCATCATCGGCGGCAACGGCGCCGGTAAATCAACGCTTTTAAAAACCATATCCGGATTGATAAATCCGGCAAAAGGCGAAATTGTATTTGAACACGCTCCCATTCAAACCGCTCCTCCCGAAGAAATCGTCGAGCGAGGCATAATACAGGTGCCTGAAGGACGGCGGCTGTTCACCTTGATGTCCGTGAAAGACAATTTGATCATCGGCGCCTACAACAGCCGCGCCGAAAAAAATGTAGCGGAAACCATGGAAGACGTTTATTCTCTGCTACCGAAACTCAAAGAAAGAGAATCCCAGCTGGCCATGACCCTTTCCGGGGGAGAACAGCAGATGGTCGCCGTAGGCCGGGGGCTTATGGCCCGACCGAAGTTGTTGATGCTCGATGAACCTTCTTTGGGACTTGCGCCGATCTTAATCAAGGATATTTTCCGGACGGTTCGGGAAATTGCCAACCAAGGGACTACCGTCCTGCTGGTGGAGCAGGATGTCAAGCATTCCTTGAGTTTGAGCGACCGCGGGTATGTATTGGAACACGGCCGCATTGCCATGGAAGGTCCGGCCGACAAATTACTGGACGATCCTCACATCAAAACCGCATATCTGGGGCTCTGAGCCCTAATAGGAAAGAGAAAAGAAGGATATATGAAAAACCACGAGTGAGCACGAATGAGGCGGATTCGTGGTTATTTCTTTTCTAAAAGGGGAAAATCATGTACGGATTTCACGGAAAAATTCTAATAATTGATTTGAGTACGGAAACGTATCGCATCTCTCCGATAGATGATGATATCCTTAAATCCAATCTGGGGGGAAGAGGGCTTGCCACCGATCTGTTGCTCCGCCACAACCCACCGGGCGTGGATCCGTTGAGTCCTGAAAACCATTTGATATTTGCCATCGGCCCGGTAACCGGAAGCGCGGTCTGGGGCTCCTGCCGTCACGGTGTATTCACCAAGTCTCCCCAAACCGGGTTTTTTTCAGAATCTTATTCGGGAGGAACCGTGGCCGAATATATAAGCGCTTCGGGATTCGATGCCGTCGTGATCGGGGGTGCCGCCCAAAAGCCGGTCTGGATAGAGATTGGACAAGAAAAAGCATGCTTTCATCCAGCCGATGATCTCTGGGGAAAAGACACATATGAAACCGAAGATCAAGTGAAGGCCTGGATTAAAAAACATCGTCCGGACGCCAAAAAGTGCGGGGTGGTCTGCATCGGGCCGGCCGGCGAGAACAAGGTCAGTTTTGCGGTTCTCGAAAACGATTACTGGCGCAGTGCCGGCCGAACCGGCGTGGGTGCCGTAGCAGGGTCAAAACATATCAAAGCCATTGCCTTTTGGGGAAACCGGAAGAAAGAATTTGCCGATACCGAAGGGATGAAAGATTTCGCCAAATCCACGGCGCTGCGGTCAAAAGACGATGCCGGCGTAAAAGCTTACAAAACAATGGGTACGCCCATGCTGGTGGATATCATGAATAAGGCCGGCGGATTTCCCACCCGTTACTGGAAGAAGGGTCAATTCGAACATGCCGATAAAATCAATGCCGGCGCCCTTCACCAAAGATGCGAAGTCCGACCTCATGCCTGTTTGAAGTGTTTCATGGCCTGCGGCCGGCTCTCCACCATCAAAGAAGGAAGACATAAAGGACTTAAAATTGAAGGTCCTGAATATGAAACCATCTATGCTTTCGGTGGCCTGTGTGAAATCGACAGTATCGAGGAAATCGCCTATTTAAATGATATCTGCGACCGGCTCGGCATGGACACCATCAGCGGGGGCAACCTGGCGGCATTGGCCATCGAAGCCTCTCGTCAGGGAAAAATCGATGAACCGCTTGAATTTGGCCGGGTGGACGCCGTGGCAAGGCTTTTAGAAGATATCGCACGACGCCGCGGCATCGGCGATATTCTGGCCAGAGGGATCAAATACGCGGCCAAAGCGTGGAACATGGAAGATCAAGCCGTCCATGTCAAAGGCCTTGAGCCGGCAGGCTATGACCCCCGGGCACTGAAAGGAATGGGTCTGGCCTATGGAACATCGGCCAGAGGAGCCTGCCACCTGCGTGCTACGTTCTATAAACCCGAACTGGCCGGGCTTATAGAACCCGACCAGATCAACGGAAAAGCCAAAATGTTTACAGAATGGGAAGACCGTCTGACGATTTTCGATGCCCTGATTCTGTGCCGGTTCTATCGGGATCTTTATCAGTGGGATCAACTTTCAGCCATGATTCGGGCGACAACCGGCATGGATCTCACCATCCAAAATATGCGAATCATTGCCGGCGCCATCCTTAACAACATCAGACGGTTTAATTTAAGAGAAGGGCTTACCCCCGAAGATGATTGCATCCCAGGACGATTTTTTAAAGAAGCGCTGCCTGAAACCGGTAAAATTATTACCGAAGATCAAATGAAACAACTTCTAACCGACTATTATCAAGAACGCGGATGGGATGAAAAAGGCAACCTCCTGCCAACGAACGGATCTTAATCGTTTATGTTTTGCTCAATAAAACAGTCGTTTGGGACCTTTCAGGATGTGACGCGCTAAAAATTTTAAAGAATGCGCCATAAATTGCATTATTTGCTTGTATAAAAAAAAGAGTTGAATTAATAGAGTTATGTTTGAATCAAAAAGTATTTAAAGGAGGATTTATGGACGTTGATGAAAAATCTGACAGCTGCAAAAAAGACGGAAGACATAAAGGAGTTTTGTATACGTGACGGAGCGGTGAAGTATGCCGGCCTCCACCTTCTGATAGAACTCTGGCATGCCAGGCACTTGACCGATTCGTCACGTATCCGGGAAATCCTTATCAAATCCATTGAAACATGCGGGGCAACCTTGCTCGGCATCGACCTTCATGTCTTCTCACCCAATGGCGGTATTTCAGGCGTAGCCATTTTACAAGAATCCCATATGAGCATACACACCTGGCCGGAATATGAATATGCGGCCATCGATATTTTTGTCTGCGGCACCATCGATCCATATTTGGCCCTACCCATACTGGAACAAGGATTTCAGCCGAAAAGAACCGAAATTCAAGAAATCAAGCGGGGGATCTTGAAATGACGGAACACGGTCAATGGGTCAGTGAAAAGTGGGAAAATGTTGTAACCCGTTATCGCATAAAAGCGTATCTTTATGAGGAAAAAAGTGAGTTTCAACATATCCAACTGGTGGACACCCATGAGTACGGCAAAATGCTGCTTCTGGACGGAATCGTACAGACGACTGAAAAAGATGAGTTTTTTTATCATGAAATGATGGTCCACGTACCGATGCTGTCCCACTCGGCGCCCAAACAGGTACTGATCATCGGCGGCGGAGACGGCGGTGTGCTTCGCGAAGTTCTGCACTATCCCCAGGTGGAAAAAGCGGTCATGGTTGAAATTGACGCCAACGTGGTCGATTTTTCCAAAAAATACATTCCTTCCATCAATAACGGTGCCTTCGAAGACAAACGGGCGGAACTCGTCTTTGCCGACGGGGCTGAATATGTCGAAAAAACGAACGGAACCTATGACGTTATTATCGTTGATTCGCCGGATCCCATAGGCCCCGCCCGAGTTCTTTTTTCCAATAAATTTTATTTTCATCTTCATCGGCGGTTGACCCCCGGCGGCATTATGGTCCGCCAGACCGGTTCACTTCAGATACAGGCCGATGAACAGAAACAGGCTTACAATGTTTTGAAGAACATATTTACCCATGTTGCTTTCTATGTCTATTGTGTCCCAACTTACATCGGAGGTCTTTTTTCATCAGTCTTCTGTTCCGATAACATTGACCCGAAAAACATCCGCTCCGATGAAATTCAGACCAAAGTCAACGATATGTCGCTTGAAACGACTTACTACAACCCCGGAATCCATATCGGATCATTTCATCTTCCTGAATTTCTTAAAAACCGTCTAAAATAAGAGATTTTGGCAGCGTATTGAAGGAATTTTGGCATGTCTTCTGAAACGAAATTTGGATGGGAGCTGATCCTGGATCTTTATGAATGCGATCCAACAGCAGTTTCAAGCGAAAAAATGATCCGGCGATATGCGATAGAGCTGTGCAAGCTGCTGGGCATGAAGCCATATGGTGACCCGATAACGCCGTATTTCGGCGAAAATCAATTGCATACCAAAGGCTATTCGCTGGTGCAGTTCATTGAAACCAGTTCCATCATCGGCCATTTTTCAGAATACACCAGAGCCGTTTATATCAACATATTTTCCTGTAAAGCCTATGATGCGAAAGAAGCGGAGAGATTTACAAAAGTGTTCTTCGGCGCCAAGAGCGTCAAATCGAAATTCATCGTTCGAGAGTAGACCCAAGCAGATGGAGGATTTAAGGAGACACCCCAAATCGAGCATTTAGTTATCGATCCCAAAGAAATTTATCAGGATAGCGCTTAACCAGCGGCGCAGTAACGCATAAGAATAGTGCCGTTTGGCTGTTTCATAATTATGATTGATCATTTGTTCTTTTGTTTGAGAAGAATTTAAGATCTCTTTGACCTGTTGAACATTTTTCTTGGTAAGGAATCCGTCCATCACAACCAGATCAAATCCTTTGGGCTCGATATCCCTGATGAATGTTGAATATCGGTTGATCAGTATGGGCTTTCTAAAATAAACTGCCTCGAGAAACGCGTTGCCGAAGCCTTCGTAAAGACTGGGGTAGGTAATAAAATCGGCATGGGGATAAATATCCCAGAGCGAAGGATTCGAATTGGTGCCCATTTGAGAATTCAACGGATCCGAAACCCGAGTTTTCACCAGCCTCAAATCCACACCGCGCGTCCGTGCGGTTTCCATGAGCCATTCGGAATATTCGTATCCCTCGTCTCCGGCTTCATGGGAAATAACCAGCTTGTATTGAGGATCTTTCAGGCTTTCAATCAATTCAATGGAGTGCTCGATACCTTTGCGCTGGACAATGCGGGTCGGCTGCAAGATGATATGCTCTGTGGGGCCGAGGTCCAAAGAATTTCTAAAAGCCGCGGTTTGGTCGGCGTCTATCTCCGGCGGATTATCAAAGTCCAGAACATTGGGAATGATTGTAGATGACATCCCCGTACGTAGCGCCAGTTCTTCCTGGGCTGCCGAATTGATCACCACATGCGCGATATTACTCAAGTTGGGCGGAAATGCCATGCGCAGATAATCCCCAACGGCGTTGACGGAAAACCGCGTTCGTTCCCAATAGAAATCATGGTGGTGGGCAATGGTAGGAATCTGCGTTTCAGCGATGATTTCGGTTAAGGCAATTCCCAATGGAATATGCAGCGGTATGGTGAGTACGTTCTGAGCGATAAGAAGATCCAGACCGAATTGCGAAATAAATTCCTGAATCTGTTTTTTAATTAGTGCTTTTAATTCGTAAATGGTTTCTGTTACGATGGGATTTCGTTCTTTGCGTCCGAATATTTGATCATTGATCCACAGGTTTTTTTCGAACTTAAAATGGGCTTCGGGAACCAGGAAACTTTTATTCGGGTCCCTGTCCAATTCACCGGCAAACCAAAAACAATTATGCCCTTTTTGTCTGAGAACTGTCGACCATTTACTGGCTTCCATGGTAACACCGTCGGTGCCGGAAAAGCGCGTGGAAATAAAGCCGATGTTTTTCATAATAAATGGTTTTTCTCCAATCCTGTCATTGGATTTATGGTTGTAGCTGAAGGCTAATATAATATTAACAATACATTTTTCAACCCCTTTGATATTTAAAAAAGTATGAATCATCGAAATATGAAACATCAAATTGTCTGTTTTATCTTCATGATGCTGAAAAAATACGTTTTTGGATGTTAAAAGGAATATCAACTATTGACATTTTGAAAAAAATAGCGATAAAGGCCCACTAGTTATGAGTGAAGTAATATTTTAATGGCGTCATGTTTTTCGAGAGCCGATCTGAATGAAATCGATACTTTTTTTCACCTCAAATCGAGACCAATATCACACCATTCGGAAAATTCTGAACTCCGGGTACAGGATTGATCATGCACAGGGCTTGGACCAAGCGATGGATCTGCTTCGTGAAAAGCGCTACGATATTGTTTTGGTCACCATAGAAGCGCTGCGTTCAGAAGCCACCAATGGCTACACGGAAACACTTCATCGTTTCTGGAATATTTGTCCATCCGTTGACGTCATCGTTGTCTCTGCTCAGGAAACCATACGAGATGCCGTCATCGCAGTAAAAGCGGGCGCCAGCGACTACCTGGTCTTTCCCTTTAATCCCGAAGAAGTCAAGCATACCATTGAAAATCTGCACGAATCCCTCATCGTGCGCTCGGAGCTGGATTATCTCAGGGATAAATTCTGGAAATCCGACACGTTGGAACTTGTTCAAACCAGAAGTCCTCAGATGAAGATGGTTTTTGACAAGGTGCGATCGGTTGCCCCCACCAAAAGCACGGTATTGATTATCGGGGAAACCGGAACAGGAAAAGGGGTGCTGGCAAAACTGATTCACAGGCACAGCCATCGAATGAATGAAAAGTTTATCAGCGTACATTGCGGCGCAATCCCGGACAACCTTATTGAAAGCGAGCTCTTCGGTCATGAAAAAGGGGCTTTCACCGGTGCAATAAGACGCAAACTCGGCAAATTTGAAATTGCTAAAGGGGGAACCATCTTTCTTGATGAAATCGGCACGATTTCTCCGGCATCGCAGATAAAAATTTTACAGGTGCTTCAAGACGGCATTTTCGAACGCGTGGGAGGGGAAGAAATTATCCGGGCCAATGTGAGAATAATTGCTGCAACCAACATGGATCTTAAAGCAATGTGTGAGCAAGGAACGTTCAGAAAGGATCTTTATTACAGGCTGAATGTTTTTCCCATCGAAATTCCAACACTTACGGAAAGGAAAGAAGACATTCCCTATCTCGCGGAAATTTTTTTAAAAAAAATGAACAAATTTCACCAAAAAAATATTCACGGCATGCACCCGAGGATAATAGAGGCATTCAATAAATACACCTGGCCGGGCAACATCAGAGAACTGGAAAATCTCATGGAACGTGCCTATATATTGGAAACAACGCATATGCTTACCCCGGAAAGTTTCCCCTGCGAATTATTTGATGCCGATGAAGCTTCGGGACATTTAAAAGTCAACAGTTCTATTACGTTGGAAGATGTTAGACGAACGGCCATAGAAAATGTCGAAAGACTGTATCTTAAGGAGATCCTCTCCCAAAAAAGCGGAAAAATAAAAGATACCGCAGAAGTTGCCGGTATCAGCCCTCGACAATTGAACAAGCTGATGAAAAAACACAGGCTTCGAAAAGAAGCGTTTAAATAACCGGACTCGGAACATATTATTTAAAAGTCATCTTAAAATGGGCAGATTCCTCAACCTGCTGTTAAAATTCAAAGTCTTAAAATCAAAGAAGAACTTAAAGTTCCGATAATTTATTTTGCGGAATTTCAGGTTCTTTTTATTATTTAATGCTATTTCAAATATCTTTCTATTTCAACATGTTATGTTTTTGGCACGAGGATTGCTTTTGGGTTGCTTTATATTGTCTATGAATACAAAAAAATAGTTGAAGTTGATATTCCAAGCATTATTTTTTGACCATAACTTCAATACAATAGGCCTGCCCCGGTTATATATTATTTGCCGATTTAGACGGGCCGGAATGATTTGGAGCGAGCACAGGAAGAGGACGATAATTTTCATTTTTATCATATAGGAACCACTTAACGTCATGCAAACAAGAACATTAGAATGCATTCAATGCGGTAATTCATTCGAATTGTCGACTTCCGAACAGGAATATTACAGGCAAAGAGGATTTGACGAACCCAGACGATGTCCGGAGTGCCGAAAAAATAAACGGCGTGAACCCCATAACGATACCCGCAAATTTCGAAATAAAAAGAAGAAACATTACCGAATGAAATATGATGATGATTCAATGTAAAAGGAGGATCAAGATTTGAATACCAGCGACAGGTTGTATTTTTCAAAATATGAATTAGGTTTTAACTCGAGTGCGCTTTCAAATGAACTCGATATATTCGAATTCGAAGATGACTTCGCTCAGGACCATTTTATTAGTGAAAATAATTTCGATGCGTTTGATGATGATTTGTGGGAAGATTAATCACCGGAATTTTAATGAAATGAATCAAGAACAACTTACCTATTTTAAAAATATCTTGGAAAATTGGCTCCACGAACTGTTGCATCATGCCGATGATTCAGTGGGCGGATTATTGGTATCGGAATCTTCCATGCCCGATATGCTCGATCGCGCGACTTTTGAGGCGGCCCACGACTTTAAACTACGTATTCTTGATCGAGAAAGCATCTTGATTAACAAAATCAGGCAATCATTGACAGATATCGAAAACGGTGAATATGGTATCTGTCAAATATGTGGCGGAGATATTTCCATCGAACGCCTGAAAGCAAGGCCTGTTGCCCATCAGTGCATTAAATGCAAAACCCGAATGGAAGCCAAAGAGCGGTTGACCGGCACGTAGCGAACAACTTAGGAAAATGAACAAAGGAGAGGATATGAACAAAGGAGATTTGATCAACGAAGTGGCAAAAGTCGTCAGCACCAAAAAGGAAGCTCAAGCAGCTGTGGATTGTGTGCTGGATTCGGTGACTAAAACCCTCAAAAAAGGCCAAGATGTTACGTTAGTCGGTTTCGGCACATTTAAAGTCGTAAAAAGAAAAGCCAGAAAAGGCCGAAATCCTGCGACCGGTGAAGAAATAGATATTAAGGCGACCAATGCACCGAAATTCGTTCCGGGAAAAGCTTTAAAAGAAGCTGTAAAATAAGTATTTGAACGATTGGGTTATATGAAATAATCACCCGCTGCGGCTGATACGCTTTTTTTCATTTTACCGGCGGCGAAGGCTTAACCACCGCCGCCGGTGGATTGATTTAAAAAGATTTGAGATGCTGTAACCTGATGTTGCCGACCGTAAAAATTCTTTGATTGATTAAACAATAAAACTGCGTCCTTTCAGAATGGAGAATATGCAAGGATCTTATAAAAGAATCAAAGGAGTTTTACTTCCTGTCAAATGGGATGATAACGGAAGCGTTCAAGACATCGCCCTGTATGCGAATGACGAAAATGAATATATTATTGTAAAAAACATAAAAAGCAAGGAAATGGTCAAGATGCTTAGACAGCAAGTAGAATTATACGGGATGGTTCAGTTTAAAAATGGAAAAAATATCATTCTTGTTGAAAAATATTCACAAGAACCCGATGAGTAAAAATCCTTAATCTTCTTTTCCGGATTCAAGACTTTGGCCATCAAATACCGGTTAAAGCTCTATTTCCATCCCTTCCTTGGCCACCACGATATTTAGATCCCTTTGATTTTTCACAAGCTTCTGACAGTTCTTTTCGAGCAATATCAACTCCTTGTCGGACCGAAGAGGGTCGTGATGAAAAAGAACGACATTTTTGACATTGGCCGCGAGAGCGGAATCAATGGCATGTTCAAAAAATGAATGTCCCCAGCCAATTTTTGATGAAAGATATTCTTCCCTTGTATATTGACAATCATGAATGAGAATATCGGCATCTCGATAAAAATCGAGTAATTTTTCATTTTCTTTACGCGCTGCTTCATCTTCTTCTGCTCGAACGATGGGATCAGTATCCGCAGCTTTTTCGTCCATGGAAAAGATGTTCCTGAAAGGCTCCGTGTCGTAGGCGGTGCACAATATTTTACCGTCAAATTCAAAACGGTACCCCAGGCAAAGCAGCGGATGATTCAAGTATTTTGTTTTCAGGGTGATCCCGTCGCCGAGGTCCATTTTGCTTTCACCGAGCCGAAAGTACTTGATATCCGCTCTGAGCTCGCCATGGAGCACCGGAAAATAACGGTAACGCAAAAGATCACCCATAACTTTTTCTAGGGAATCGTCTTCAAAGGTTATCGGCCCGTAAACTTTCAGTTTCATACCCGGAATGTATATGGGTCTGAAAAAAGGAAAACCGATGATATGATCCCAGTGGGTGTGGGTTATAAATATCTCTGCACTTATGGGACCTTTCTTAATATCTTCTGATACGAGACGATTTCCCAGCGGATGAATACCGGTTCCGGCATCGATGATGATCAGTCTGTTTTTTTCACTGAATCGTAATTCCAAGCAAGGGGTGTTGCCCCCGAATTCCACCGTACTCGGTCCGGGGTATGCAATAGAACCGCGTACACCCCAGAAACGAAGCATCATGGTCACCTCCTCAGCCGATAACTATTAGAAATACCTGTGCCTTTTCTATCTTTTATTCAACCTCACCGCTAAACCCATCGATATCATACGGCGAGGTATTTGGCTGGGTGCAGATTTCCAAAACTTTGTCGATGGTCGACGGGAAGGGAGGCAATTCCCTGATATAACGATCGAGTATTGTTAATCGATGAGAATATTCCAACGGTTGACCATTGCCCTCTGAACACATTAAGTCTATAACAGCATTTTCCCAAGAAGAGATCCGTAGACGATCTTTTCAATTTATCGACATCCTGATTAAAAACTTGAATCAATTGTATGGTCGCGGATGAGAAAAACCAAGCTTTAGAGGTCCCCTTATCACCAACCGTAAAACCAAGTCAACGTGGAGTCGATGCGATTTACTTGCAACGATGTGCGGACTTAAATAACGTGCCTTTTTGCTTAAACCGATTTATGAGGGCATATTGCTTTGAATGGAGCACAATATATAGTAACTTATTCTAATGAACTACAATATATTCTAATTCAATAGAATTATATATAAATTATATATAATTTTACTTGACAAAAAAGGATGACAAGTTTATGATATAACTATTAAATATATAAAAAAGCAATTCGGTGAAAAAATTTTCCCCATGAGCAAAAATCACTTAAAGGAAATTAGAGAATCGTTAATGATGAGCAAGGCGGAGCTCTCCAGAAAAGCCGGCATATCCCCCATTACCATCACCAGGATCGAACAGGGGATGCCTTGCAGAATGGAAACAAAGCGCAAAATACTTCTCGCATTGGGGTATAAAATTTCCGATAGGAATAAAATTTTTTCGGATTAAGAATCAAAGCAGGTATCAAGGACTTATCTTAAGTTTTTGACCGGGGTGGATGACATTTCCGCCACTGAGTTTGTTGATTTTTTGTAATTCTTTCACTGTCACGCCGTAGCGACGGCCGATGGTATACAGCGTTTCACCGGATTTGACGATATGATAGCGGCTCTTCAGCGGCCGCTTAACTATTTTCGCAGTTTTTGAAGGTTTTGTTTTTCGTGTTCCAGCCTCCAGCACCTGCCGTTTGAGATTTCCAAATTCTTTTGAGATCTGATCCATCCTTGCCGTCAATGTTTTTTCCGACTGATCCAAGCGGGCCCTAAGCTGTTCGACCGATTGGGACTGTTCTCCAATTTGCGCCATTTCGTAACGCATGGCATCCAACTTCTGCCCCTTTTCTTCAACGCTCTTAACGCGATCTTCCAATGCATTGAGCCTGTTATCAAACCGGGTCATCTTGCTTCTGACAAATAACAACAGCAAAAGAATCAATAAAATGAATAAACCGATGCCCAATTTTGATAATGGGATTTTTTCAGAAATTTTGGGAGAGTTCGTTCCGAATTTTACCTTCTTTTTCTCTTTGAATAGCGAATATTGTTCGTTATCGTCAAGATCATTCGAAACGCCTTTAAACCGGTCCATCCTGTCATCGTCATTGTGTGCCATGGCAGCGCCTTAAAAATTTAGGGTTATTTATACTTTTTTGCTTGAATGAAAAACCTGTAGCATAATTTGTCTGCAATTGAAAGAACCCGTTTCATAAAAAGAAATATGACTTCAAAAAACGAAATATGGACGAGAACCTTCGATCGTATACCTTCAGCAATCAGTCTATTATGCGAAACCCGATGCTTAAGGGTATATCACATTGTCTTACCTATAGAATTTTATTGACAAATTTTAGTATTCTTTATAGGAAAGAAATTTGATTTTTTTTCAATAACAAGAAAGGGAATTCCCTCAACACCGCTCTTTTTAAGGAGGATCGAACGATGGCCAATGATGTAATCGGATCGGTTCTGGTTTTAGGCGGCGGAATTGCAGGAATGCAATCCGCACTGGATCTCGCCAATGCGGGATATTACGTCTATCTTGTCGAAAAATCTCCGTCCATCGGCGGCGTAATGGCCCAGCTGGACAAAACCTTCCCTACCAATGATTGCGCCATGTGAATTATCTCACCGAAACTGGTCGAGGTCGGCCGGCATCTGAACATTGAAATTATCACATATGCAGATCTGGAATCCGTTGAAGGTTCTGCAGGGAAATTCAAAGTAAAGGTTAGAAAACGTGCCCGCAGCATCAATATGGATCTTTGCACAGGGTGCGGCAATTGTGTTGAAAACTGTCCGGTGATGTATCAGGCTAGCAGTTAATTTTATCGCCGTTACCGTCTGTTATAACTGTAGTTTATTTTAAAATCCCGTTTTCTTGTCCCAATGAATTAGAATCAAGGCATGATATGTGACATTTAACCTATTTTTCATTGATAAGGGTTGTTTGGTTATGGAAAACAAAATGGATATCGATTGGAAGAAGATAGATGATATTGCCGATGCGTATCATAATGACCGTGAATCGTTGTTAATGATTATGCAGGATATCAGCGATATTTACAACTATGTCCCACCGGAGGTAATTCCTGTTCTGGTTGAAAAACTTGGCATAAATCCGAGCCTTGTTTACAGTGTTGCCACCTTTTATAAAACGATTAGCCTTGAGCCTCGTGGGAAATACATCGTCAGCGTCTGTACCGGTACCGCATGTCATGTGCGGGGCGCTGAAAAAATTATGGATGCGCTGGAAGATCGTCTCCATGTCAAAGAAAGCCAAACCACTGAAGATCGTCTGTTTACCCTGGAGGCTGTTCGATGTGTCGGATGCTGCGCTTCCGGGCCGGTTATCACCGTTAATCAGAATACCCACGGAGGCTTAAACCGTTCCAGTGTAGTAAAAGTCATCGATGAATACGAAAAACAACACGTTTCTTAAGCGACATGGGTAACGGAGGTAATATAACACCATGGCAAAATTAGAAAATAGATCGGCACTGGAATCATATCGAAACGGTCTTTTAGCCGAACAGGAAAGCCGGAAAAAGAAATTAATTTCTCTTTGTGCGGGTTCGGGATGCGGTGCCTATGGCACTGCAAAAGTGTATGACGCGTTAGTTCAGGAGTTGGCCAAACATGGATTGCAAAAAGAAGTGACGGTAAAGCTTTCGGGTTGTCACGGTTTTTGTGAAAAAGGACCGATTCTGGTGATTCATCCCCAAGGCATATTTTATCCCCAGATAAAGGAGGATCATATCCCTGATATTGTTGAAAAAACAATTAAAAACGGAGAACTGGTTCAATCCCTCGTTTATAAGGATCCTGCCACAAAGGAAAAAATTACCCACGAAAAGGATATTTCTTTTTATAAACTTCAGCAGAGAGTTATCTTTGGAAATAACGGCGCCATCGACCCAACCAGCATTGAAGACTATATTGCGGTGGGCGGATATCAAGCGCTTGAAAAAGCACTTTTCGATATGACGCCCGAAGAAATCATCGATCAGGTTAAAAAATCGGGTTTAAGGGGTCGCGGAGGCGGTGGATTTCCCACTGGTATCAAATGGGAAACTTGCCACAAGCATAACGGCGATAAATACGTCATCTGCAATGCCGATGAAGGCGACCCCGGCGCTTATATGGATCGCAGCCTTTTGGAAGGCAACCCCCATCTGGTTTTGGAAGGAATGATTATCGGTGCCGTTGCCATCGAATCCAATGAAGGCTATGTATATGTACGACACGAATACCCGCTGGCGGTAAAAAATTTGTCCATTGCACTGCGGCGTGCTGAAGAGCTCGGGTTTCTGGGAAAGAATATCCTGGGTTCGGGATTCGATTTAAACATTCATATCAGTCGCGGCGGGGGTGCCTTTGTGTGTGGTGAATCCACCGCCTTAATGGCTTCTCTGGAAGGAATGCCCGGACGCCCCCGGGCCAAATACATCCATACCGTCGAAAAAGGATTCCGCAACAACCCGTCGAATCTGAACAATGTGGAGACATGGGCCAATGTGCCGGTAATCATCGATAAGGGAGCGGATTGGTATGCTGCCATCGGCACCGAGAGGAGCAAGGGCACCAAAATCTTTTCACTGGTCGGCAAAGTGACGAATACGGGGCTGGTGGAAGTGCCCATGGGGACAACGCTGCGTACCATTATTTATGACATCGGCGGCGGTATTCCAAATAAAAAGAAATTCAAAGCGGTTCAAACCGGAGGGCCGTCAGGAGGATGTATTCCGGAGCAATTTTTAAATTTGGGGGTTGATTTTGACGAGCTTACGAAGGTCGGTTCCATCATGGGTTCCGGGGGCATGATCGTGATGGATCAGGACACTTGCATGGTGGACGTGGCCCGATATTTTCTGGATTTTCTAAAAGAGGAATCCTGCGGTCAATGCAATCCCTGCCGTGAGGGAATTACGGCGATGCTGGATATTCTGACCGATATTTGTCAAGGCAACGGCAAAGAAGGCGATATCGAGCTTCTGGAAGATCTGGGAATGATGATTCAAAAGTTTTCCCTTTGTGGATTGGGAACTTCGGCACCCAATCCCGTGCTGACGACGATACTCTATTTCCGAGACGAATATGAAGCCCACATAAAGGACAAAAAATGTCCGTCGGGTGTTTGTAAACCTTTATTTCACTATGAGATTGATGAAGAAGCCTGCACCGGCTGCACCCTTTGTGCAAAACGATGTCCCGAGGAAGCCATTACCGGTGAAAAGAAAAAACCGCATCATTTGAATTTGGAAAAGTGCATAAAGTGCGGCATCTGTTATGATGCCTGTAAGTTCGATGCCGTACGCATCCAATAACCTACAGATTCAACAAGGTTAAAACCCATGATCACGTTTAAACTAAACGGAAAAAAAGTTCAGGGAGAAGAAGGACAGTTTATCCTTCAAGTGGCTGAAAAATACGGGGTTGAAATTCCGACGCTGTGTCATCATAAAGGACTCGAACCCGCCGGAATGTGCCGTCTGTGCACTGTGGAGCTTTTTGACGGTCGCCGAACCCGCTTTGTAACCGCCTGCAATTATCCCATTTGGGAAGGCATGGAAGTCAAAACCGACACCGAAACGGTACACGAAGGCCGAAAGCTGAATGTTGAGCTGTTGATGGCCCGCTGTCCGGATATCCCTGTCGTAAAGACGCTTGCGGACCAATACGGTATTGAAAAACCGCGCTTTAAAATTAAAGATGACACTTGCATCCTTTGCGGCCTTTGCACCCGAATCTGTCAAAGAATGGGCAACAGCGCCATCAGCCTCACCGGCCGAGGGGTGGAAATGAAGGTGGATACGCCGTTTCACATCCAGACGGAGGTCTGTATGGCTTGCGGCGCCTGCGCTTTCGTCTGTCCCACGGGGCACATTTCCCTTGATAAAATCAAAGAAAATATTTCCACGCAAACGGTTATTAAGATCCCTTCGGAATATGATGCCGGTCTCAAAGGCCGTAAACCGATCTATGTACCGTATGCCCAGGCCGTTCCCAATATGCCCGCCATCGACCGGACCAAATGCGTCCATTTCAAGACCGACGGATGCAAGATATGCGCTGATTTTTGTCCGGTCGGCGCCATCGATCATTCGCAGCAGGATGAAATTGTCGAGCTTGACGTAGGGTCCATTGTTCTCGCTCCGGGGTTCGACGTCTTTGACCCCAGCCGGTTTGACACCTATGCCTATACTCAGTTGCCCAACGTGGTCACCTCATTGGAATTTGAACGGATTCTTTCCGCCACCGGCCCCTTTTCCGGTCACCTGGTCAGACCGTCCGACCACAAGGAGCCCCAAAAAATCGGCTGGCTGCAATGTGTAGGCTCCAGAGACCTCAACCGTTGCGATAATGCCTACTGCTCATCGGTGTGCTGCATGTATGCCATTAAACAGACCGTCATCGCAACGGAACACAGCCAGAATCCCCTCGACTGTGCGGTTTTTTACATGGATATGCGCACTCACGGCAAAGACTTTGATAAGTATTATGGCAATGCCGAAAAACAAGGGGTCAGATTCGTCCGGTCCCGCATTCACACCATTTCCCCGGTTCCGGGAACCGATGATGTGGCGGTCCGGTATATCGAGGAGGACGGAACCGTCAAAGAAGAAGTTTTCGACATGTTTGTTCTGTCCGTAGGCCTTGAAATCAATCAGGATATTGCGGATCTTTCCAAACGCATCGGCATCGATCTCGATGAATATCGATTTACGAAAACCGACAGTTTCCATCCCGTAGGCACTTCTGTGGAGGGCATCTATGCCTGTGGTGTGTTCACCGGTCCCAAGGACATTCCCCAGTCGGTGATGGAAGCCAGCGCCTCGGCCTGTGCAGCAACAGAACATCTGGCATCGGCGCGCAATACCTGTACCAAGATCCTCGAGCTTCCCCCTGAAAGAGACGTCAGCAGCGAACCCCCAAAAATCGGCGTCTTTGTATGCAATTGCGGGATCAACATCGGCGGCGTGGTAAAAGTGCCGGAGGTGGTTCAGTACGCCAAAACCTTGCCCAATGTGGTGTATGTCGAAGAAAATCTCTTTAGCTGCAGCCAGGATACCCAGGATAAAATGTCCGACATCATCAATCAACAGGGGCTCAACCGTGTGGTTGTGGCCGCCTGCACCCCTAAAACTCATGAACCGCTGTTCCAGGAGACCCTGATCAACGCGGGACTCAACAAGTATCTTTTTGAAATGGCCAATATCCGGAATCATGACTCCTGGGTCCATGCAAACGATCCGGATGCTGCCACCGAAAAAGCCAAGGATCTCATTCGAATGGCGGTTGCAAAGACCAACCTGTTGGCCCCTTTGAAACAGACCGATCTCCCGGTATCCCATTCGGCCCTGGTGATCGGCGGGGGAATTGCCGGAATGACAGCCGCGGTTTCGCTGGCTCATCAAGGGTATCCTGTGGACCTCGTTGAAAAATCCGATGCTTTGGGCGGAAATGCTTTAATGCTGAGCAAAACAGCCCAGAACGAAGATGTAGGGGCTTTTGTTGAAGAACTTATCCAAACCGTCAATTCCGAAGACCGAATTACCCTTCACACCGAAACTACCATCGGCAACGTTGAGGGCTTTGTCGGCAATTTCAAAACAGAGCTTCGCAATAAGGAGGCAACACAAACTATCGAACACGGTGTGGCGGTGATCGCCACCGGCGCCAAGGAATACAAACCCGTCGAATACCTTTATGGAAAACATGATGCCGTGATGACCCATCTGGAACTCGACGAACTTTTCAAAAAAAGCGACCCCAGACTTGACCAAACCGAAAATGTAGTGTTTATACAGTGCGTGGGATCCAGGGACAAAGAGCGGCCTTACTGTTCGAAAGTCTGCTGTACACATAGCGTCAAAAGTGCTATTGACTTTAAGAAAAAAAATCCGAATGTGAATGTTGCGATTCTTTACAGGGATATTCGGACATACGGTAAAAAAGAAGATCTGTATCGCCAGGCAAGAGAGGCCGGAGTGCTCTTTTTTTCGTATTCCGTGGATCAAAAGCCTGAAGTGACGGCCGACGGCGATCATGTCGTGGTGGAATTTACGGACCGGATCCTCAACCGAAAATTGGCCGTAAAAGCGGATATTTTGTGTTTGGCATCGGCCATTGAATCCCATTGGGATCACTCGATGGCCCAGATTTTTAAAGTCCCGCTGGATTCGGATGGATGGCTTTTGGAAGCCCATCAAAAATTGCGGCCGGTGGATTTTGCCAACGACGGTATTTTTCTGTGCGGTATGGCCCATTACCCCAAGCCCATTGAAGAAAGTATCGCCCAGGCTCAGGCCGCGGCGGCAAGAGCGGCAACGGTTTTGGCCTTGGAAAGCATTAAGGTCGGCGGTATCGTCACGGATATTCGAGCTGATTTGTGTTCGGGCTGCCTGGGATGCATCAATGTCTGCCCCTATGGCGCCATCACGTTTGATGCCCAAAAATATGTGGCCGAAGTCAATGCGGCCCTGTGTAAAGGGTGCGGAGCCTGTGCGGCGGTATGCCCGTCGGAGGCGCCCGCACTCATGGGCTTTAACAACAATCAACTTTACGCCCAGATCAAGAGCGCATTGAACGCTTGATCCATTGGAAAGGAGAAAAATGTGAACGAGGATAGATTTGAGCCGAAAATCATCGCTTTCATGTGTAACTGGTGTGCTTACGGAGCAGCCGATCTGGCAGGGGTAAGTCGACTATCATATCCTCCCAATATTCGCCCCATCCGGGTTATGTGTTCCGCCACGGTGTCGCCGCATCACATTTTGAGAGCGTTTCAAAGCGGCGCCGACGGCGTCCTGGTCGGGGGCTGACACGTCGGCGACTGCCATTACCTGTATGGTAATTATATGACGATCAAACGGATGACCTTTCTGCAAGAACTTTTAGGCTTTATGGGACTGGAAGGACGGTTGCATTTGGACTGGATATCTTCGGCGGAAGCCCAAAAATTTGTGCAGGTCGTCACCCATTTCACGAATAAAATAAAATCATTGGGCCCCAGCCCTTTGTCCGGCGACTTTGACATGTCCGCCGTTATGAATGCGTGCGAGGCATGCGAAGCAGTGCAGGATACCGAGAGCGTGGGGGGAGGATGATATGCAGGAACAAATCAAACAGTGGCTTGAACAAGGAGACATCGATATTTTTTTAGGGTATAAGATGATTCAGGGTCACCCGCTTCCCTATTGCTTCACCAAGGAGAATCCGGATGATCTCAAGGACTTGATTGTCGGAAATGCGAGGTATTCCCTTGAAAAAATGGCCACAAAAATCGCCGCGGAGCATAAAGAGCTGAAGATAGGACTCCTGACACGGGATTGCAATCAACGGGCCTTGAATGTGCTTTATATCTGGAACCAGTTGAATCCTGAAAACATAAAAACCATCGGGGTCAATTGCTGCCCGTCCAATCTCAAGGAACACGGCGATTGTTCCTATTTGGAGCCGGAACTTATTCCGCCAATCAAGAAAATGATCGGTATCGACAACAACATGCAAGTGAAAGCCGCCGAACAATTCAACCAGAAGGAAAGATTCAACCGGTGGATGTATGAATTTCAGAAATGCATCAAATGTTACGGCTGTCGAGATATCTGCCCGGTTTGCTTTTGCAAGGAATGCAGTCTTGAACACACCGATCTGATCGCCACAGGCGGTATCCCGCCGGAGGTCCCGATTTTTCATCTGGTTCGGGCAGTTCATATGGGGGGCCGGTGTATTGACTGCGGTCTGTGCGAGGATGCCTGTCCGGTTGATATCCCGTTACGGTTGCTCTATCGAAAAGTCAATGAAATCGTGACCGACATATTCGATTACACTACCGGAACCCGTGCGGACCAATCACCGTTTAATATGCTGGGGGAAGAGGTCACACTGAAACCCAAACCCATTTAAAGACAAAACGATGGAAGGTGTGATGCCTTTGCGGCCGTAACTGCGGAAAAGCGTCACTTTTCAGGGAAAATATTCCATACCATAAGGAGCGATACGAATGGATTTTAAGATCATTCCTTCAACATGTTCATATTGCGGCACCGGCTGCGGTGTCCTTTTTCAGGTAATGGACGGCCGTCTTGTCGATACCCTGCCGATGAAAACCCATCCGGTGAATCAGGGGAGACTCTGTATCAAGGGATGGAATCTCCATGAACATGTTATCAGCGAAAAGCGCCTCAAATCGCCATTGATAAAGAAGGACGGCGAGCTGCAGGAAACCACATGGGACGAGGCCATAAAAACGGCGGCCGACGGGCTCAAAGCCGTTATTAAAGATCATGGGCCGGACAGCGTCGCCGTGCTGGCTTCTGCAAAAATTACCAACGAGGAGAATTATCTGGTCCAAAAATTTGCAAGGGCGGTGGTCGGAACCAATAATGTGGATCACTGCGCCCGGCTCTGACATTCTTCGACCGTGGCAGGTCTTGCCGCAGCCTTCGGAAGTGGAGCCATGACCAATTCCATCGCCGAGTTTGAAGATTCGGGTTGTATTTTTATCATCGGTTCGAATACGTCCGCCTGCCATCCGCTCATTGCCCGGCGTGTCTTCAGGGCCAAGGAAAAAGGCGCCAAACTTATCGTGGCCGATCCCAGAAATATTCAGATGGCCCGTTTCGCGGACGTTGCCGTCCAGCAGAGACTCGGCAGCGATGTCGCCCTCCTAAACGGCATGATGCATATTATTCTAAAAAACGGCTGGCACGATAAGACCTACATCGAAAACAGAACCGAAGGGTTCGAAGATTTCGAGGCAGTGGTCGAATCCTATACGCCGGATAAGGTTGAAACCATCACGGGGGTGGCCCAAAGCGATCTTGAAAAAATGGCCGAACTGTATGCCGTCAACTCACCGGCAGCGCTCCTCTATGCCATGGGAATTACTCAGCATACCACCGGTGTGGACAATGTCAAGTCATGCTGCAACCTGGCCATGCTCTGCGGGAATGTGGGCGTGAGAAGTGGTGGTGTGAATCCCTTGAGAGGCCAGAACAATGTTCAGGGTGCCTGCGATATGGGCGGTCTGCCCAATGTATATCCGGCCTATCAGCCGGTAACGGCTGAAGCCAACAATGAAAAATTTTCCAAAGCATGGGGGAAACCGCTCTCTGACAAAATCGGTTATACCATTACCGATATGATCCAGGCCATCAATGACGGAAAATTAAAAGCGCTCTATATCGTCGGAGAAAATCCCAAACTCAGCGATCCCAACCAGAACCACATAGACGATGCCCTGGGGAAACTCGATCTTTTGATTTGCCAGGATATCTTTCTGTCCGAAACCGCCGAAAAAGCCGATTTGGTTTTTGCTGCGGTTTCGGTGGCGGAAAAGGAAGGGACCTTTACCAATACCGAGCGACGCTGCATGAAAGTGAACAAGGCTATCGATCCTTTGGGAAACACGCTCAACGACTGGGATATCATTTCCAGATTGTCCACGGAAATGGGCTACGAGATGCACTATGAGAATCCCGAAGAGATATTCAATGAAATGGCCGCGCTGACGCCGAGCTACGGCGGCATGACCTATGAAAGACTCGGCCTCGATGGCCTTCAATGGCCCTGTCCCAACGCAGAGCATCCCGGAACACCGTTTTTACACAAGGATCAGTTTACCCGGGGAAAAGGTCTCTTCCATGCCATCGAATATCTCGATCCCGCGGAGATGCCGGATGAGGAATACCCTTACTGGCTCACCACGGGCAGGATGTTCGCCCATTATCATACCGGTACCATGACGCGTGCATCGAAACATCTGGATACCGAGCAGAAAACCGGATATGTGGAAATCAACCCCAAAGACGCCAAAGCGCTGGGGGTTAACGACGGCGATATTGTACACCTTGCCACGCGAAGGGGCGAGACCAAGGTGCCGGCCAAAGTCAGCAAAATGGTCGAACCCGGCGTATTCTTCGTGCCGTTTCATTTTGCCGAAAGCCCGGCCAATATACTCACGAACTCCGCCTTTGATCCTATCGCCAAAATTCCTGAGTTTAAGGTCTGCGCGGTAAAAATCGAGAAAGCCGCCTGATTTCAAGAAGCAGTCCATAAAAAAAAGCCGAGGCCTTTGAAAAATCCATCGTTTTTCAAAGGCCTTTTCATTGGGTCGGGCACCGCCACAGAAGTGTAAACCTTTTTCCTGTTTTCTCTTTCCTGTTTCCGGCCTTAAAGTTTTGGCCAGTTTAAATAGAGATTCTACCCGTTGAACCTGACTCCGGCTTTGAGTCCCCTTTCGGCAGCAAATTCGGCCGCCGCCGCTTTTGGACCCTTTTCGGGTCTTACCTTTCCCACAATCAGCCGCCCGCCAGACAACGCCAAGTGAATTCCTTTATCATCGATGTCCAGAATGGTTCCCGGCATGTCATCTGCAGCGTTTTCAATGCGTTTGGCACCGTAAAAACGAATTTTTTCGCCGTTTAACACGGCAAAAGCACCGGGCTGAGGATCACACCCGCGAATCAGGTTGTAAAGCTCATCGGCCGGTTTTTTCCAATCGATACCCGCCACCCGGTCATCGCAAGGCGGCTCATAGGTGGCCCCGGCTTCATCCTGAACGATTTTGGGTGCATCCCCTGCCTTGATTAGGTCGATGGATTCTAAAATCGCGTCAACGCCCATGGGAAAAAGGTGGTTGAAATAGAGTGAGCCGGTGGTGTCTTCCGGTCCGATGTCGATCTCTTTTTGAAGAAGAATGGGTCCGGTATCGATGCCCTCGTCCGGCCAGAAGATGCTCAGTCCGGTTTTCTTGTCCCCCATAATAACGGCCCAGTTAATGCCGCTGGCGCCGCGATGACGCGGCAAGAGAGACGGATGATAACAGATGGTGCCGTTTGAGGGGACATCAAAAAAACGTGCCGGAGTAATCGTCGTAACAAACGCCATAATGGTCAGATCGGGATTCAAGTTCCGGTATTCGGCAAATATCGCATCATCTTTGTACGTCTGGGGCTGAAATACGTCGATGTTTTTGGTGACCGCCGCTTCCTTGAGTGGATCGGGACGTCCACCCGGCCGGTCCGACGGCGCATAAACCGCCGCGATATTTTCGTTCCGATCCAGCAGCTTTTCCAAGACCGTAGCACCGAACGCCGCCTGGCCGATCAGTATGATACGCATACTTCACCTCCTTTTGTTCAGGGTCACAGGTACAATGGATTTTATTACAATTTTTTAGACATACAAACGAATAATGTCAACCTCGAGTTGTCGTGATCGATTCTGACGGTCATCTTTACGGCATGATCTGCAGTGCAGATATTTTTCGAAAATACGGTCCGTCTCGGGTGAGATCCGATCCAAAATCGCGTTTGTTTGCAGATGTTCAAGGCGTGTATTGCATCGAATACATCTTGAAAATGGGTTGACTCGATCTTCGATGTCCAGATCGTCCATCAAATGGCAGACCTGTTTCGTAGCGGGTCCGGAACATACTTGTACGGCATGGGTGACGGAATCGGATTTGAGCAAATCTTTTTGCTTCGTGAGGATGATCCGGTTTTCCTTTCCGGAGGTCTCGACGATATCCGGTACGCGGTAATTCACATTAAATGTCGTATCAAATCCCAGCATCCGCATCAATTGAACCATCTCATGCAAATCAACATCTGCGATAAACCGGACCCGCCGAAGGGGAAGTTTTCTGAGCAGTGATACATTCCGGATATTCAGTTTCTCGAAAACAGGGTATACGCTAACGCGATCGCCGTGCTTGAAAATATAATCAAAATCCACCGGCTGTCCATTAACCAGCACCAAATCGACGGTTGAAGGCGGAACGCCAAAACCTTTGATGGTTTCTTTGATCGATCTTTTTCCAATGGTTTCGGTTTCGATATCCACCTTTTTCAGATGCCGCGGCAGGAAATCATTTAATTCTTCATAAAAACGGAATGTTCCTTTTGCCATTTTCTTACTTAAGCGCAGCAATAACCGCCTTCATAAAATTCGGAAGGTCGTCGGGTTTCCGGCTGGTAATGAGATTGCCGTCCACGACAACGGATTCGTCCATCCACAGGGCACCGGCATGAATCATATCGTCTTTTATGGAAAAAAATGAGGTGGCCTTCCGTCCTTCGAGTATATTGGCTGAAGCCAGCATCCACCCCGCATGACAAATGGCGGCGACGACTTTCCCGGCATCGAACAGATCTTTAACGAGTTGAACCATGGCCGGATAGCGGCGCATCATATCCGGGGCATATCCCCCGGGAATAATGATTCCGTCATAATCCTCGGCGGACACCTGGTCCGCGTTGATGTCCGGCCGAACCTGTGTAGCAGGTTTCCCTGTAAATTCCTCGGCTCTCCCGGAACCGACCACCGTCACTTCGGCACCGGCTTCTTTCAACCGATAGTAAGGATACCAGAATTCAAACACATTAAACATCTCTTCAACCAGTATAAGCATTTTTTTACTGTTAAGTTCCATATTATCCTCCTTATTCAAGGGATTCTCTCTACTTTTAGCGTATTGGTGCGACCGCTTCGTCCGAGCGGCGGCGTACCGGCAACAATAACAACGATATCTCCGGTACCGGCAAATCCCAGATGCTGCACCTTGCTCAAGGCAACATCCACCATATTGTCTGTTGCCTTTATGGGCTCGATTAAAGCGCTTTCCACCCCCCAGGCAAGCGCGAGCCGCCGTTGAACCCGAGGCGTTACAGATAATGACAACACAGGACGATGCGGCCGGTGGCACGCCACCCGGCAGGCGGTCATCCCCGAAGAGGTGTAAGCCACGATGGCTTTTGCCGTTAAAGATTCGGCCACCAAATTGCCGGCGTATGCAACCATCGGTTCAATATCATCGGGCGGCTCAAACGGCATGGGGCCGGATAACTTTTTTTGAAACCAGGCCGTTTCAACGGCAACGGCAATCTCTGACATCATTGTCACGGTTTCAATGGGATGCCGGCCGATGGCGGTTTCTGCGGACAGCATTAATACGTCCGTGCCGTCCAAAATGGCATTGGCCACATCCGTGGCCTCAGCCCGGGTCGGCTTGTATTTTTCGATCATGGATTCCAGCATCTGGGTTGCAGTGATCACCGGAATCGCCGCCCGTCGGCAAACATCAATAATACGCTTTTGTGCAATGGGAACCTCCTGCAAGCTCATTTCCAGAGCCAAATCACCACGCGCCGCCATAACGCCCCAGGTTTCGGACGCAATGGCTTCGATATCATCCAGAGCGTTCTGTCTTTCGATCTTGGCGATAATTGAAATGTCTGATCCCTTCTGCTTCAGATAATTCTTTAAAATACGAACATCCTCGACAGACTGTACAAAAGACAGCGCCAGAAAGTCCAAATCCTGTGCAACGGCAAAATCGATATCTGCATAATCTTTCGCTGTGATGGATGGGAGGTCGACCCGCAACCCCGGCAGGTTGATGCCTTTCCGGGCCGAAAGCACGCCGCCCCTGAGGATGCGGCAGCGGACATCCCCGTTGCGATCAATATCGGCCACCTCAAGCTCGATGTCGCCGTCATCGATCAGGATCAGGCTGCCGGTATGGACATCATTGGCCATGTTGAGATGACTGACCGAAACAACATCCTTGTTTCCCGTTATTTGTCGGGGCGTCAGGCATACTTCCTGGCCTGTTTTCAATGTCGCTTTACCTTCTGTTATTTCTCCGACACGTATTCTCGGCCCCTGCAAGTCGCCGATAACGGCAACAGGGATACCCAATCGATCTTCTAATTTTCGAATCCGTTGGATCAGCGGTATAAGATATTCATGGCTACTGTGGGAAAAATTAAAACGAACCGCGTCCATCCCGGCAAGAATCATTCGTCGGAGCGAGTCCTCATTATCGCTGGCCGGACCCAGAGTAGCAATAATCTTCGTTCTTTTTGAAGGGCGTTTGTTGCGAATTTTATTTTCCATTTTTTCACCATTTTATGTTTCGGCACAAATAGCCAACGATCATTAATGCGCTGAGCATTCCATACGCGGATCGGTTTCGATGTGCGTGAATCTTTCAAATTCGCGCCAGACGACGGATCTGACAGCATCCGTTTCTTTAAAAATTTCGTGACGGGATTCCGGAATCTCAACGAATCGACAGTTCGGCAGCCATGAGGAAATTTTCTTCTGCGCCTTGATGGATACGATTCTATCCTCGCCCGCACTGATCATTAAAATCGGCGTGGTAATCTTTGCCGCATATTCGGGACGATTGAGAATATCGATGGATGCCATAGTGGCGGACAACCAGCCATAGGTCACGCCCCCCAGCGCCAGATCAGGATTTTTTTCAATGGCTTTGATGGCATCCATAAATCGCACAGGATCCGAAGTCAGTTTATTTCCATTAAATTTTCCATCCGTATAATCGCCGGACCCAATGGTATACGCATGACGGAACCCGCTTTTGACGGCAATTCGGGTCAAGAGACTGATGAGCCGTCGGGATAGATTGGAATTGAAAATGTCGATCATCGGTGACGTCAGGACCGCCATATCTGCCGTTTCCGGATAATCGTGCAAAAAACGAAGTGCAATGTGCCCCCCCATGGAATGCGCAATGATGATCAACGGACGAAGGCATTCAGGCATTACGATCCTATTGAAAAACAGATTCAGATCATTCAGATAAACCTGGTAATTGTCGATAAATCCCTTATGCCGGTTTGAAAGCATCCGGTTTGAAAGCCCCTGGCCGCGCCAGTCAAAACTATACACATCAAACCCTTTTTGGTTCAGATCGTCGATGATTTCCGAATATTTCTCCAAAAATTCGCATCTACCGGCAAGCAAAAGGATCGATCCTTTCCGTTTTTCTTTTGGAATACGCCATATGCCATAGCGAAGGGACCGTTGATCGTCCGTGGTCATGAAGTCAACGGTTGAAGACTTGCTTTCTTTGGCGATGCCATTCGTCTGGGCCATATATAATCATAATGTCGATCATGGAATCTTTCAAGATTTAATGCCCCAATCGAGCAATTACGCCCGACTGAAAGTTATCTCAAAGACATATTGACCTCCTTAAGCGTTGTGGTATATTTTAGATGATACTCGAATAATTTGGGACAATGACAATACTGCGGTTTGCTTCAAGTCTAAAGAGCCGTTATGAGCGACTATCTTGAAAAATTGCCTGGATTTGTCGATACCATCAAATCCATCCAAGAAACCGTCATTACGAACATCGTGCTGATCGGTCAAACCCCCGCTCCCACATTCAAGGAAAAACAACGCACCAGCATTTTCATGGAGCGGCTGGCTGAATTTCAGGTTGATGAATGCACCACCGACGGCTATCGAAATCCCATCGGTATCATTAAGGGAACTTCCGAATCAAAACCGCCTATTTTTGTGGTCGCCCATTTGGATACCATCTTCGACAAAGACGTCGACCACTATTATTCTATTCAGGAAAACACGATTATGGGGGCAGGCATCATAGACAATTCCGTGGGGGTCGGCGTTCTGGCTTCGTTGCCGGAGATCTTTCGAAGGTTGGGGCTGCGTTTTGAATCGGATATTGTTTTGGCGGGTGTTATACAGTCTTTGGGCAAGGGCAACCTCAGGGGCATCCGGCATCTTTTGAAGACTTGGACAACCCCCATCAGAGGGGCGGTCTGCATCGAGGGCGCCGAACTCGGCAGGCTGAATTATTATGCCGACGGTATGATTCGGTGCGAAATCGACTGCAACATTTCACCGGTCGGCGGATTCAAGCATAAGTTCAAACCCAATGCCATCCTGATAATCAATGAAGTCATCAATCAGATCATGCAACTGCGTTTGCCCCAAAAACCCCGTTCGAGGGTGATTATCGGCAAAACATCGGGAGGGTTCAAGCACGGCATGATCGCGTACGATGCCTCTTTGGGACTTGAAATTCAAAGCAATTCCGATAAAATGGTCAAGTCGATTTTTAACAGCATCAAGGATATTGTCGAAGGCACGAGCCACGAGTATGAGGTTGATTTAAAATTGAACACCTTGAGCAACATTCACGCGGCAAAATTACAGTTCAACCATCCCCTGGTAAAAAGCGCCGTGAATGTGATGAAAAAGCTCGATTTGACCCCGGTCAGCGGTCCCAGCGAATCCGAACTTTCCATTTTTCTTTCACGTAATATTCCGTCTATCACCCTCGGCATTACCCGGGGAGAAAACCATCATCAACAAAACGCCCGTGTGGAAATCGAGCCCATATTTACGGGGATTACACAAATCATCGGGGTTATTATGGCCATCGACAACGGGGCATGTGATGAATAAGAGTTGGATAGACAACAATACCTTTCATTATTCGAAATTCAGCGATCTTCATCGGTTGGTCAATGAAAAACAGCGGAAAAATCTGACAATTTCGCTGTGTCTGCCGACATTGAACGAAGAAAAAACCATCGCTAAAGAAATTTTGATCATGAAGTCAGAGTTGATGACGCGCTATCCCCTCATAGATGAGATCGTTGTCGTAGACTCAGGTTCAACAGATAAAACCAGAGAAATTGCAAGGGGATATGGCGCAGATGTATATGAAGCATCGGAAATTTTTCCCCATCTCGATAAATTTGTCGGCAAAGGCGAGAATCTCTGGAAGGCCTTATACATCACCAAAGGGGACATCATTGTTTATCTGGATGCGGATATAAAAAATATTCACCACCGGTTTGCCTATGCGCTTTTGGGGCCGCTGATTCTTTACGATCGTATTAAATATGTTAAGGCGTTTTACGACCGCCCCATTGCCATTGGAAAAAGTAAAATCAGACCCACCGGCGGCGGCAGGGTGACCGAACTTGTTGTTCGGCCGTTGTTCTCCCTATTTTTCCCGGATCTCACCCAGATATTACAGCCGCTGTCCGGCGAATATGCCGGCTATAGAGAAATATTCGAACACATCCCTTTTCCCATCGGATACGGCGTCGAAACCAGCATGATCCTCGATATTTATGAAAAATGGGGACTCGATGTCATCGCGCAAGTGGATCTGGACAGGCGGATTCACCGAAACCGCGATACCAAAGCCCTCGGAAGGATGGCCTTTGCGATTCTACAAACATTTATCGAACGCAAAATAAAACTGGGCTTGGTGGATTATAAAGAAAAACTGTACGATGAAATGATACAATTTAACCTAGTTAAGGGTGAATACAAGCCGGATATATATAAAATCGTGGGTCTCGAAAGACCCCCTATCATCGAAATTCCGGAGTATCGCAAGAAATTTAAAAGGGCTTTGCAGAAAAGACCTCACGCAATCGCCGGGGAAACGGATGTCCTGGGCTGAAGGGGCAGTGACGTTCCGGCCCGCCACATTGAATTCTTGCAAAACAAACCGGATGCTTTGCACCCGGATGCAAGTTCAACGTCCAAAGCACTGACGTGCTGTTGAATTGACTCTTTCCACAAATAGACTTCATTTCAAGGGAGGCTCAAAAGAAAGCCTGGGCCGTATCAGTGGGAGGCTACATTTTCTCGCACAAATCATCGGTTTACGGCCCAGGCAAAGAGAAGGCGTTGGTAGCTATCGTGTATTGCAGTCTCTGCTAACAGAATTAAAAACACGAATCAAGTTTTTTTTTCATGCTGAATAATTTTTTTATTAAATGCAACGATCGGTGGTTTTTAATGTTTTAATTTTCAATGCATCAGGTTGGGAAGATAAGTGACTAGTCCCGGCAAAGCCATTAACACAATAACGCAAATAATATATGCCGGCAAAAAAAACGTTACCCCTTTAAACACATCTTCCAACTTAACATCTTTAGCCATACCGGCGACCACGTAAGTCGTAGCGCCAACAGGAGGTGTAACGGCGCCCAGCGTTGTAATCACGGTAATTGTTACGCCAAACCAGATCGGATCGTATCCGAGCTGTTTTGCTACAGGGAAAAATATGGGAATGGTGATCAAGAGCAACGCCAAGGCATCCATAACAGCCCCACCAACAATATAAATCGCAAATATTATTAACATAATTGTGGTATTGGAAACAGGCAGCCCCACTACCCAAGAAGCAATATCAAAAGGTATTCTTGTTACAGCCAGAAAACGACCGAATATAACAGCACCCGCTATGATCATGATAACCATGCAGGATATCCGAAGCGTATCGATAATCGAGGCCACGAATCCTTTCCAGGTCAGCCGGCCTTGAACAAAACAGAGAATCACTGCAAAAAAAGAGCCTGCAGCACCAGCCTCCGTAGGCGTAAAAAATCCAAAATAAAGACCAAGCATCACCAGCAAAAACAAGGTGGTTATTTCAAAAATACCAGACAGCGCCTTGATCTTTTTTTTGAAATCGGTCTTTGGCCCCACCGGTCCCCATTCAGGATAAAGTCGGCACAAAATGTAAACCGTTACCATCAAGAGAAACGCCAATACGATACCTGCTCCGATTCCTCCATAAAAAAGTTTCGCAATAGACTGCTCGGTAGAAAGGCCAATCACGATCAGAACAACGCTTGGCGGAATAACAACACCTAGTGTAGATCCGCAGGCAACGACACTTGTGCTGAGAATGGGTTTGTACTTGTATTTGTTCATCTGAGGAAGAGCGACAGTGGTCATCGTAGCTGCCGTCGCTGCATTGGAGCCACAGATAGCTGCGAATGCGGAACAAGCAATGACAGTTGCCATGGCAATCCCTCCCCGAATCTGTCCCACCCAATTGTAAGCGGCATTGTATAATTTTTCGTTTATTCCAGAGTAGAATGCTATCTGCCCCATAAAAATAAAAAGGGGAATAACTGTTAGACCATATTTTGAAAATGTTTCCCACAAAACAGAGCCAATCATATTAAGCCCGGCTTTTAAGGAAATCACGTAACAAAATCCGCAAAATCCAACGATACCCATTGCAAATCCAACAGGAGTACCCAAAAAAAATAAAATTAGAAGGAGGATAATAATTCCTGTAATTCCAATGGCTGCCAGATTCAATCGGTGTCCTCCTTTTCCGCGGAAAAAAGCCTGACAAGTTCAGTAAACAGGACCAATGAGAGAACGGCACAGCCAAAAGCAACGCCATACGTAAAAGGATAATAGATGATTCTAAGTGTCTCCGTAATTTCTCCCGTATTCATCAGCGTTGTTGCTTTCACGGCAATTTGCCAGGCAGCTACACTAAAAAAAAGAAAGCAAACCATATAGTTAATCGCATGAATAATATTTCTTGCTTTATCGGAAAAACGATTAACCAAAACATCCACTGAAATATGGCCGCGTTTAATTTGGGTATATCCAAGCGCAAAGGCTGTTACAATGGCGCCGCAATATCCCATCAATTCAAAGGTGCCCTTGATCGGCACCCAGGCAAGACGAAATATTATATTTGAGCAGGTCAGAATAATCATTCCAACCAAAAAAATGCCTCCGACCCATAAAAGCAAACGATTTAAAAATGTACTTATTCTGTCCAGCATTTCCATAACAACCTCTTTCTAAATTCAGAGGTTGAGGAAGTTGCATATCTGAAAATTTTGCCTTCCTCAAAGTATTTGATTATTCAGAATATTTCTTCGTCAGCGTATAAATATCCTTCACGATAGCCCCAGCAGGAAGACCTTTTTCTTTAGCATTCTTAACCCAATTATCGGTTATGAATTGCAATTTTTTGTTCCACTTGGCCTTTTCCATTTTATTAAGATGAATAAATTCAACATGGTAATTCTTTTTAGACCATTCTATCGATTCTTTCACATGGTTATCCATATAGTTTCCGGTCCATTCAGCCTGTTCCGTGCCAAGATCGTTAAAAATCTTTTGAACATCGGCTGGCAGCGCCTTCCATGAGTCCATATTCATCACGACCGCAAATGGATAAATCACGGTGTCCGTCATGGTTACGTATCGGCAAAGTTCTGCAAACTTAAAATCCTTCATGGTTTCAAGAGAAGAGAACAGACCTTTAACCACGCCTTTCTGCAATGCCTCGACCGTTGCCGGCATCGGCATTCCCACCGGATTGGCTCCCCATGCACTCAGTATTTGAGCCGCCCCACCCGATGCCCTGAGGTCCAAACCTTTTAAATCAGATAAGCTTCTAACGGGCACCTTTGACATGATGTTTGTCGGCGCCGTTGTAAACATGGTAAGAACTTTCACTTTTGCAAAGGCCTCGGGTTTGTATTTTTTATAAAGATCCCATAAAACAAGACTGCCCACTTCAGCGCTGGGCAGATCCACCGGGAGGCTAGTTGCATTGGTCAAGACGAATCGTCCAGGCTGGTATGCCATGCACAAACATCCTATATCTGCCTGTCCGGCGATAACCCCATCCATCATGTTTTTTGCCCCGAGCAGGGTTCCGCCGGGATATGTGTTGACGGCAACCTTTCCATGGGTCCGTTTTTCAACCTCTTTTTTCCACCTTTCCATTTGAACACAAGGAAAAGTTGGTGCAGGTGGAAAATTTGCATAGCTCAATTTGATTGTCCCCGCCGTTGTCGTTTTAGGCATCACCATGAAACCCAGAAACACGGCTACAAAAATTCCCTTCCAGACATGTACTAATTGTTGTCTCATTTTCGCCTCCTTTAAATGTGAACAATAGTGATTACCTCTATTTTTTAACAGGCTCCGCGTATGAATTCGTCCTAAAGCGTAATGGTCATTTCTGACAACAACAGGTGTCAATTCCTAAATTGGAAGATTATTGTTTCTATGGTCAAAAACCCGTCTGATTTTTCTTTCGGTGCGCGGCAGGGATCCGTAATCCACAATTTCCACCTGACACCTCACCAGTATTTTATGTCGAATCTCCGCTATCACCTTTTCGGCCAGATGCACATCATTGTCCTGGCTTTCACCCGCTTCCCGTTCCACCTTGATGACCATCATGTCACGGCCGCTTTCACGCTGCTTGAGATGAATCTGAAATTCACTGCCGATGCCGTTGACGCGGCTTAGCACATGATCGATCTGGCTCGGGTAGATATTGACCGCCCGGTAGATAAACATATCGTCCGTGCGGCCGAGAATCCGGTCATGCAGGGGAAACGGCGCGCCGCAGGGACATGCTTGATCAATGATCCGGGTTACATCATGGGTTCGATAGCGGACAAGGGGGCTGCCCTCCTTGCACAAGGTCGTCACCACGAGTTCGCCCGACTCACCCTGAGTAACCGGTGTTAAGGAGATTGGATCGAGGATTTCAAAAATAAAATGATCGGCCCAATAATGGATGCCGTTATGCAGGATGCAATCCAGACCGGTTCCCGGACCATAAAGTTCAGTCAGTCCGTAAATATCAAAAATATGCTCAACGCCCATCAGTTCTTTTATTCGACCTCTCATGGCATCGCTGTGGCGTTCCGCACCCAGGATGATCTTTTTAACCTTTATCTTGGGCAAAAGGTTTCGTTTATGTATTTCTTCGGCCATAAGAAGGGCCATGGAGGCCGTGGAACAAAAAACAGTGGTCTCCATGTCCACCAGCATTTCACAATGCATCTCGGCATTGGCCGGGCCAAGGGGAATTGCCATGGCGCCGAATCTTTCACAACCGGCCTGAAATCCAACGCCTGCCGTCCACAGGCCGTATCCGACGGCGATCTGTACGCGATCATGGCGCGTCAGGCCGGCCATTTGATAGCATCGGGCAAAAAGGCTCGCCCAAACATCGATATCTTTTTGTGTGTAGCAAAGCACCTTGCGCTTTCCCGTCGTTCCGGAGGATGCGTGGATCCGAACGATATCCTTGTAAGCCACGGACCGCAAAGGAAACGGGTACTCCTGCAGCAGATCGTCTTTATCGACAAGGGGGAGATGCTGCAAATCGTTCAAAGATCGAACATCTTCAGGCCGGATGCCGGCTTCGTCGAATTTATTTCGGTAAAATAACGAATGATCATAAACATGGCGGACCGTCCACTGAAGGCCCTTGAGTTGAATCTCTTTCAACTGTTCCTCATCCAGATCATAAGGAATAAACGGCATAGCACACTCCTAACTCGGATAAACCAAAATAAGTGAACAAAGTTATATTAAATCATTTGAAACTCTTAAATCCGGCTTCAAGGGCCTTTACGGCATCATCCAGCATGGTCTTATTTTTTGCCATCCGGAGTTCCAAAACCGTTTCGACATCTTCCATCTGACAAAAAATGTGATTCTCCGTCTTAGCGGATGCGGCTGCAAGGGCAAAACCGAGAAGAATCAGGTTGACCGATTTGGGATTTTGGATCTGCTTTGCCAGTCTCTCGGCATCGACAATATATGCCGAAACATCGGCGTCTATCGTTACATCTTGGCTGCGGTTCACCACAGCCCATGCGCCAGGTTTCAAATAATACCCATGCTGGGCCAAACTGTTTGCTTTTAATGCCAGTAGTCCATCAGCATTTCCGGCCCGTATCAGCGGACTCGAAAAAGCGCCGACTTTAAGGTGCGACAAAACCGTTCCTCCCCGCTGGGCCATTCCGTGGGTTTCCGAAGTAAAGACGCGAAGTCCTTTCAAAATTGCCGCTTCAGCCAAAAGGCGCGTAACAAAAAGAACACCTTGGCCTCCCACGCCGCTGATGACGATCTGCTGACTAATGGAACGTTTACCCGGCATCTTTGACTTCCTTTATCGATTTCTTGGGACAGACACTGATACATACCCCGCAACCACTGCACAGGACGGTATCGATACAAACCTGTTTTTCATTTTGGTTCAAATTCAGGGCCGGGCATTCGAAATGGTCGATGCAATATCCGCAGCCATCGCAGGTATCGGCGACTTCGACATTCATGGGTTCCCATCCCGGTTTTTCTTCTCTCAGCCGGTCGATGAGGCAGGGGCGCCGGGAGATCACCACCGCCGGTCCGTTTTCCCGGCTGTGTTGGATGGCATCTTTCAACAATGCCACAAATTCATTTAAATAATAGGGATCTCCAACTCGACAAAATCGAACCCCGCACCCTTTAACCAGCCCTTCGATATCCACGGGATTCAGCATTTCTCCGCATGCGCCAATTCCCATGGCCGGTGTGGGTTGATTCCCGGTCATGGCGGTGGTGCGGTTATCCAGAATCACAAGGACAAACCTCACGTTTTGAACCACCGCATCGATGAGTGCAGGAACACCGGCATGAAAAAACGTTGAGTCGCCGATGGTGGCGACAATATCCGGCCGTTTTGTCTCATGTTTATAGGCATGATAAAATCCCGCTGCCTGACTGACGGCAGCCCCCATGCAGAGCACCGTATCCACCGCGCCCAGATTCAAGCCTAGGGTGTAGCATCCGATATCGCTGGGATATATCCCCTTGGGTGCCGCCTTTTTAATGGCAAAGAAAGCAGCCCGATGGGGGCAACCCGCGCAAAGCGTCGGCCGAACACCGGGTTCTGCCGGCACAGCGATGGCTTGCGTGTCGATTCCCGCAAATTCACCGATGATTTTTTGGATGGATTCCGGCAGAAGTTCTCCCACGCCAGGCACCGAACCGGTGAGCTTCCCTTTGACGCGATGCCGATCTGCTAGCTGCATCTCGATGATGCCGGTGGTTTCTTCGATGACCAGAATATCCGAATAGGTGTCGATCATGTGAAGGATAAAATCCCGGTGCAGCGGGAACGGTTGGAGCACCTGGTACATGGGGAGGATATCCCACAAGTTCAAACCCTTCAGAATTTCTTCGGCGTGAGACGCTGCCACGCCGGATACGACCAGGGCTTTTGAAGACCGAGCCGCATCATTGAGTCGGACCGGCGCTGTCTCTTGATGCCTTGAAACAGCATCGAGTTTTTTCTCCAGTTCCCGGTGCAATTGAAAGCGGAACTTGGGCGTTGCAGCCCATCGTGCCGGATCCTTCTGAAATCCGGCGTCCCACTTGCCCGGCAAAACATCTCCCGGTTCGATATCCTGCCTGGCATGGCACACCCGGGTCGTGGGGCGCAGCATCACGGGGATTTCAAAGGCCTCGGAAAGCTCGAAAGCGGTTTTCACCATGTCTTTGGCCTGCCGGGGAGAATCCGGATCCAGAACCGGAATCCTTGCCATCATGGCCATGAGTCGGCTGTCCTGCTCGGTCTGTGAAGAATGGGGACCGGGGTCATCGGCGCTGATAACGACAAACCCGCCTTTCACTCCCAGATACGCGGCGCTCATCAACGGATCCGACGCCACATTCAATCCCACCTGTTTCATGCTCACTGCCGTTCGAAGTCCGGCTGTGCTTGCCGTATAAGCGATTTCAAATGCAATCTTCTCGTTCACCGCCCACTGGATATGTCTTTGACCGGGTCCTTTTTTATCGAGCGCGGCAAATGCCCCGAGAATCTCCGACGCCGGTGTTCCCGGGTAGGAAGTCGCCACGGTGCATCCGTTTTCCATCAGCCCGTTGGCGATGGCCTCATTTCCCAGCATTAACTTTCGTTTGTACAATGACTTTCTCCAGAATAAAATTCTAAGTTGAACGTCTTATATATTTGGAACGATCAACTTAGGAAAAACAGAAAAGCCAGCACCTTTGAAGAAGCGCCGGCTTATATTAAAAAAGCCATGAGCCTCTCCAACACTTACGCTGAAGCTTCTCACGGCCCTGAAATCAATGCGTTCTTTATCTCAAAGATGGTGAGCACGCTTCACGATTTTTGCCCCCACCAGCACCAAAGCTTTATTTTCATGATTGTTTCTATCTCAAAAGATTTTATGCAAATCCCAACAGTAAAGATATTTCCAATTATCCAAGGAATTTCAATTTGTCAAGCGCTTTCGCTATTTACATTCTTCAATCCGATCTGTATATCCACGTTTCCCACGATAAAACAAAATCCGAATTTCAAATGACAAAAATGATCCAAACCAGTACTTTGAAAATTAGATGTTTTTATCCTTTGAATTTTTGATCCAAAATCGAGGGTTCTAGAAAGTACTAATTAGCTAAAAAGATTGACAATTAGGCAGCGATATGAAAGTGTTAAATACAAAGATGCCCCCCCTTCCCCGCGACTTTTATAGCAGAAGCACGAAAACGGTGGCCCTTGAGCTGCTCGGTCAACATCTCGTACACCGGTTTGCGAATCGTGTGCGGATCGGCCGGATTGTCGAGGTGGAGGCATATCTTGGCCCCCATGATCCGGCCTCCCATTCCGCTAGAGGGAAAACCCCGCGAACCCGCCTGATGTTTGGCTCGCCCGGATACGCCTATGTGTACCTGGTTTACGGCATGCACCACTGCATGAACGTGGTGACCGAACCAAAAGGGCATGGCGCCGCGGTACTGCTCCGGGCGCTCGAGCCGGTCTACGGCATAGAAGGCCGTACTTGCGGGCCGGGGCTTCTTTGTCGGGCCATGGGGATCGATCGCCGGCTGAACGGCTGCGATCTCTGCGGAGAGAAGCTTTTTATTGCGGAAGCGGACAAGGAAACCTTCGACGTCATTCGGCGCCCCAGGGTCGGCGTCGATTATGCAGGAGAATGGGCCAAGCGGCCGCTTCGCTTTTACATCCGGGGCAATCCGCATATCTCCCGTCCGTAGATTCAGTCGCCGCTTTCTATGCCGGATAAATGCTTCTTTTAACATGATTGTATAGGACGGACGATTACAAATGTGAATTAAACGTTTATTTTCTTTGGATAAAAGTATAAAGACAAGTCTATGACCAACATCAACCACTTACAAAATGGTAACCTATCGTTATCTTCCAAAGCAAGGAAATGTCGATGATTTTAATCGGCAACGGGTGGGAACCATCCAGCAAGACGGACGCATTTTTATCAGTTCGACGCGCATCGACGGCAAACTGGTGCTTCGGACCGCCGTCCTGTGCTTTCGCACCCATTTGGATGACGTGAGTGAAGCGCTGGATGTTTTAAAACACACCGCCGAAAAGTTGGAAGCAGCCTGGCAACAGAACGGCCCTGAACGGATCAAAAGCCATTTTATAATTGTTCCGCATATGGGATGATTTTTAATTTATGACTGAATTGCCGTCCAAAGCACAGATCGTCATTATCGGCGGCGGCATAATCGGTGCCGCATGCGCCTATTATCTGACCCGCAAAGGGATCCGTGACGTCTTTGTTCTGGAGCAGGGGGAAATCGGAGCCCAGGGCGCCACATCCGTCTGCCTGGGAGGCCTGAGAACGCAATTTTCCACCCGGGTCAACATCCGTTTTTCTTTGATTTCCCGGGAAGTTTACAGACGGTTTAAAGATGAATTCGGCATTGATCCGGGATTCGACCCTTCGGGGTATTTGTTTCTGGCAACCACTCCCGGGCAGTGGAATGCTTTTATACATACGAAGCGGCTGATGGAAGAACTGGCGCTTCCAATTGATTTGCTCTCACCCCGTGAGACGGCGCATCACTGGCCGTTTATCCGGGTGGACGATCTAATGGGGGGATCCTATACCGAAGACGACGGATTTTACAATCCCATGGATATCCTCGGGGCTTTTGTCAAAAAGGCCCGTCAGGGCGGCGCCGTTTTTATGGAAAAAGTTAGGGTCTCCGGCATCTTGACTTCAAAGCAGCAGATCGTCAAAGTCCAAACCGACACCGGAGAATCTATCCAACCCGGCATGGCAATCAACGCCGCCGGTCCCTGGGCCGGTCAGGTGGCAGCCATGGCCGGGCTCAAACTCCCCGTTGAACCGCTAAAGCGCCATCTCTTTTTTACGGATATCTTCGATGAAATTCCTAACGCCTTTCCCATGGTCATCGACATTGACTCCGGATGGTACCTTAAGCGTGAAGGCCGGGGCCTGATTCTGGGGGGACCCACCGGAGAAAAAACCTTCAGCCGCAACGTGGATTTTGATGCCAATGAATGGACAGCCGCAAAATCTATACACAGGGTGCCGGCGCTGGAACGTGCACGGATGATCCGGGGATGGGTGGGGCATTATGAAATGACCCCGGACCACCACGCCGTCATCGGCGCATTCCCGGAACTTCGAAATTTTATTTGCGCTGCCGGTTTTTCCGGCCATGGGTTCCAGCACGCACCGGCTGCCGGTATGGCCGTTGCCGAGCTTATTTCAGAAGGTAAGGTTCACATAGAAGATATTTCCCTTTTAAGGCCAACCCGCTTCAGGGAAAACGATCTGATCCATGAACCGATTACGGCGTTTCGGAATCGCAGCACTTAGAAATTAGTAGAAGTGGTTTCAAAACTTTCAATCGGGTTTAAGGTCAAGGCGGACTGAGACGGTTAACCGCAGGAATATCGGGAATATTTCGAGGATTGACCTTTAATAACGTTTCAATTAATATCGGCTCAATGAATTGTTTTGGTATTTCGTTTTTTGTCTTCCTATTTTTTTCTATCCTATGTTCCGGCGGTATCGGCATGGCGGATATATCGATCATCGACATCCAAAAAATTGAAAAACGATTGAAAGACCATGTCGGAACCCTGACCCAGACCATCGGCGAGCGGAGCGTATTTCTACCCCATAACCTTGAAAAGACAAGAGCGTATATCGAAAATTTTTACCGGAATATCGATCTTCCGGTGCGATGCGAATCTTATGCCTACGGAAATCTGACGGTTTCGAATATCGTGGCGCAAGTCTCTCTTTGCGACCGGCCTAAAAAACACTATATCGTGGGCGCTCACTATGACTCCGTCGCCGGAACCGTCGGCGCCGACGACAATGCCAGCGCCGTGGCCGTCCAGCTTGAGACCGCACGCCTTCTCACGATGCTGAAAGATCGCCATAAACTGGATCTTGCCGTGAAATTTGTCTCCTTTCCCCTCGAAGAGCCCCCTACTTTCGGCACCCGTTACATGGGCAGCAGCGTTTATGCGTATAATGCCTGGAAATCAAACGAACAGATCGACGGCATGATCTGCCTGGAGATGGTGGGTTATACCTGCCATGATCCGGGATGCCAGGAATACCCGTTTCCGTTGATGTTTTTCGATTATCCCAAACAGGGAGATTACATCGGTATCGTGGGAAATTTTAAATCCAGGAATTTTGCGAGGGGTTTATCCAAAGCGTTTTCTATGAATCCGGATCTTCCTGTGATTAAACTGACGGTGCCTGCGGGAGGGTATCTGCTGCCTTCCATTGGGCTCAGCGACCATTCGTCATTCTGGCACAGAGGATACAAAGCGGTCATGGTCACGGACACGGCCTTTTACCGGAATCCCCATTATCACCGGGCCTCGGACACCATGGAAAAGCTGGATTTCGGCTTTATGGCCCAACTGGTAAAAAGCCTGCTGCTTTTTTTCCTCTCCCACCATCCGTAAAAGACACAACCCCCGCAACATCTGCAGATGTCATGGCATGCCACGCGTTTGCTTTTTCCCGAGGCTCCGTTAGGGTCACCGATTTTTCACAATCAACGGTGTTTCTCACATGGAAAGGATGATTTCTGAAGCCGTTTCTCTTAACACCCTTATTTTTACGGGCTTTGATAAGTATTTAAAAATGATCAATTTGTAAAATTTACATCTGACATAAAAAATTCACACGGGTCTACACCCTTTTCGCAGAACGCTTTTCAACATCCGTTAAAACAACCCTGAAGATACTGCCCTTGCCGGGTTCGCTCTCCACCTCGATCCGCCCGCCAAGGCCTTTGACGAGATCCTGACAGAGATATAGTCCCAAACCGGTTCCTTCATCGGGTGCTTTGGTGGTAAAAAACGGGTTGAATATCTTGGACATGGTTTCCGGGTCCATGCCGCATCCATTGTCACTGAGTTCGATAATTAAATGATCTTTCCATGTATCCCCCTGCGTCACACCGAGCTTTATTAAAGAACCTTTTTTGTCGGCGGCATGCGCTGCATTCGTTAACAGATTCGTCAGGATCTGTTCGACGACATCGGGGTCGGTGTGGATTTGGGGCAGATCTTCGGGAATGTTGACCTCCAAAGATTTCACATATTGGCCGATCTCCATCCCCGCCGCGCCAACTACCCTATCGATTGGCTGTTTTAGATCAATCCAGCGTTTTTTGAGTTCCTTTTTATCGCTGTACAATTTTCTCAAATCGGATACGGTGGCGCTCATCCTGTTGGAAGCGTGAAGGATGTTCGATATAATATTGAAGACATCCTCTCTGAATTGAAGATACGGCATTCGGAAGAGCTTAAAATCATGACGGTCTTCGGCATAATCGTCCACGATTGAAATCATGGCCTCGATGTATTCCTCCAAAATGGGTGCGTTGAAAATGATGGCGCTGATGGGATTGGTTATCTCATGGGTAATACAGGAAATCGCAAGACCCATTGATGCAAGCTTTTCGTTATGGATCATTTTGCGTTCCATCAACCGTGATTCGGTGATGTCGCGAATGTACATCAGAGCGCCGTCGAAATTGTGTTCTTTTTCATGAAAACGGTATATGGTGACCTGCTCTAGACTGTTCGGATTCATAACGCCTTTTCGTTCAAAGGAACTGCTTTTTAGACTTGCAACCGCCGTCGGAACCATGCATCCGTCACACGGCGCTGATTTTCCCAGGAGTGCCTCGAAACAGCATATGCCGCTGATATTCTCGGTTCCCTCAATTTGGTAATAACGGATCGCGGCTTGGTTGATGACTCTCACTTTAAGATCTTCATCCAGCAGGACAAGGGGGTCGGGAACTCCGTCAAACACCGTCTGGAGAAGCTTTCTGGTTTTTTGGTGTTCAGCCTCCTGTCTTTTTTGGTCGGTGATATCGAAAAAAACCCCGCTGGTGTATTCTGCGTTTCCAAGAGCGTTACAAACGATATGCCCTCTATCCTTTATCCATCTTATTGCACCGGAAATATCTCTAATACGATATTCCCGTGTGTATACTTTTTCTGTCTTCAATGCCTTGATAAAACTTTCTCTGACGGCCGCTAAATCCTCTTCGACAATGATATCGGACCATTTGGATCTGCCGGAATTGAATGTGTCAGAATTATGGCCAGTTATCGCTTGAAAATTTGCATTACCAACAAATTCGACCCGCCAATCCGGATAACCTTTGTAAACAACACCCGGAAGTGTCTCTATTAACAACCTGTATTTTTCCTCACTCCTTCGTAGTGATTTCTCTGCACGATCGCGTTCATTCATTTCTGCCTTTAGCTGCTCATTTACTGATTTAATTTCAGCCGTTCGATCGATTACGCGCTGCTCTATCTCATCGTTCAATTTCTCTAACTCAACGGTTCTTTCTTCCAGCTGTCTGATCATGGGATTGGTCAATCGGAGAAACAAACCAGCGCCGATCGACACCACCAGGACCGTGAACACCGCGACAAACAAACCGGCTTTCACGAACGGCTCGCGGATCGCAGTCATGTCAACCTTGGCAACCAAACCCAGATTCAGATCTTTCAACGGCTCAAACGCGGCCAGAACCGTTTGCCCATGATAATCCGGACCAATGAGGCTCCCTGACTGGCCGGATAACGCTCGACGCATCGGTTCCGCCAGATTTGATTTAAAAGGAACCGGATTCGGCCTGCTGTGTTCACCATGCCGGTGCCTGAGCAGAAAAACGATATTTTCCCCCTCTTTTCTGGAGAGCACAAACTCTGTTTTACCAACATCGGTGTCATAATTATGCGCATCGATGATCTGCCGCAAAGTTAACGCATTGGGACCCTTGGGAAAATTTTTGAGGTAAATGGAATTAAACCGGGCGGTAGATTCAATGAGACGCGCTTGACTCTTAGCGGTTTCAATCAGTCGTTCACGCTCTGCTTTAACGGCTGTTTTATATAAGATGATGATGGTAACGCCCGCAATAACCAGACAACTGGTTATCATGGTTGCAATCAACAAGGACATCCTTTTGCGCTCGCTCATCGTTTGTCTCCTTGGACTTTTCAAACAAGTCTGTCTTGGATGCAGGCTGTTTGAGTTCCTGCAATTTTTTTCAACTCGGTTATGGACTGTATCTCATATCGAAGGGATATCCTCTAACCCGCTAAAAAAATAATATTTCAATCGGCAATAATTTTTTGGGGTAAATGTGACTCACGTATCTTTTGGTCTCTTACGTATGCAATAGTTTAAAAATTCATATTATCATTAAAGAAATTGTGAAGTCAAAGATCGGATTGAAATTTACAGGTATGATTAACGGGTGGGGAGGTTGGTCATATGCTTTAGGCTGATTTATCGATTTGGATCAAAGTTGAAGGGAGAAGATTTACTGAAATGAAGGGACTATATTTTCATTCTATAAACCGTAATCGGGTGGCTGACGCCCTTGACGGTCACCGGCGGAAGAATTTCGGCGTCGATCCTTCCCGACAGCCGTTTAAAGGTCCTGTCGCTGATGATAATTTCACCGCCCTTTGCCATGCCCTGGAGCCGCGACGCGATGTTGACCGGCATTCCCACCGAAGTGAACGATTTGATTCTCCGTGAGCCTAAAATGCCGGAAAACACTTTTCCCGTTGATATGCCGATGCCGATGTTCAGCCGTAACCCATTTTTTTCGGATAGGTTCTGTTCGATTCTTTTTGCTTTTTCCTGCATGCGGACGGCTGCTGTGACGGCATGGACCGCATGATCGTCGTCTTCAATGGGCGTGCCGAAAACCACCATGATACTGTCTCCGATATGCTTGTCCACGACGCCGTTGTGCTCATAGGCAATTTCACCCAGCGGCGTGAAATAATCATTGTTTAAAAAAGATGCGATTCTGTCGGGCGGGATATGCTGGGACATGTGCGTAAAACCGCGAATATCGGAAAAAAGAACCGATACTTCATGAAAAGAGGGCTTCAGAATCCCTTGGGATTTTTCAATTTTATGATAAACCTGCTCCGACACAAATTGTTTTAAGCGTTTTCGCACGTTGATGGTGCGAATCTTGGCCCTGAGTTCAACATTGTCAAAGGGTTTGGTCAAAAAACCGTCGATCCCTTCGTTTGTCGCCTGAATCGCCGCTTCCATGGTCGCATATCCGGTGAGGATGATGCGGGTAATTTCAGGGTTGATGCCGCCGATCACCAACAGCGTTTGAAGCCCGTCTAATCCGGGCATCTTATAATCTGAAATGACCGTTGAAATATCTGAAATGTGCTCTTTGACAAAACCAATACCGATTTCACCGTTCTCTGCGGTGAAGATTTCATAGGGTTCGTGCTTTAAGGCGCGAACGACGGAGCGTCGAATGCCCTCTTCATCGTCAATAAAAAGTAATTTGTCCATATGTGCTCTCCTATAACAATTAGTTGAACACTTTTTATATTTTTGCCAATCAAATTTCGTGCCAAATACGGACTTGTTCTTAAAGCCCAAGGTGCAGTAGATGAAGATTGAGATATGACATGCTTGAAATTCCCTGTTTTAAAGATAGTCGAAGAGTTTATCAATAAATTATTCAATAATTTTTATTGGAAGATCCAGGCAATAAAATGTGGGACTGAAAAGGGGGAATGCACAGAGAACAGGGCATGCATGCACATATTTCTGTGCACCTTAAAAAGAAAATTTTGTATATTGCCCATGAAAGAATGTTGAGGTTTTTAATTCTTTATGGTATTTTTATTTATAATGTCGAAGGCATCCAAGGATGTACATCCATAAATGGTTATGAACAAGTTCCGATTTTTCACCGGGAATTTATTGACCATATCATGCACGAACCCATATCCGATCCAGTCATCCAGCATCATTCTCTTTCAGTTCAAGGAAATAAAAATGCCCGGCCATATCTTGAGATCCATCGAACGATTGGCATGCATTGCCGATAATGTGTATCTGAAAAAATCCTGTTTGATCCTTTAACGATTTGAACACTTGAAAACTTCAGATACAGAAAGGAGAAATGTTATGGCGCCACAGATTTCCTTTACCAAGTACGAAAATGAAGCTCTTCCCGACTTCAGGAAAAAAATCAACCTCGCTGAATCCACTGAAGATGTCATCAATTGTTTTGTTCAGACCATCACGGAATTATGTAATACTGTTTTTGATAAAAAAATTGATTTTGATTTTGAGGATGTCACCCTGATCCTGGACCGCGAGCCCCATTTCAAAATGAACCAGCGCTTCTTCGGATCGGATGAGTTCGAAACCGTTTGGAATGGTTCTGATCTTTCAAGGGTTATCGGCCGCTTTGCAAAATCCGCAATGAATCGCTACAAGCGTCTTGAAAAATATTCGGAAAAAACCGACAAAAAAATGAGAAAATAGGTTGTTAAAATTCTGAATGAATGCCATCAGGGCCCCGGCAACTCCACCGCATACGTGTCAAGCTGCGGAACTTTCTTGATCAAACCCTGCTTTTTCAGAAATTCGGCAAAACGCCGGTACCGGTGGCGATCCAGGGCGCCCGGCCGAAGGGCAAAGCGGGAAAGTGTGTCGCGCCATGCCAGACGATTCAACCGATTATCCAGATCTTTCCTTCCCCGAATAAAAAGTTCCCAACTGCGCTTGGGGTGGTTGACCAGATATTGAACGCCCTCTTCCAGCGCGTCAACGAACTTTCTGAGCTTTACATTGTGAATGGCATCGCGATGGGCAACCAGTATGAGTTCATCATAGGAGGGAATGCCGTATTCTTCCACAAAAAAGGCACGCCCCGGCCGTTTGTCGATATCCATCTGATTCAACTCAAAATTTCGAAAGGCGCCGATAACCGCATCCGTATTCCCGGAATAAAGAGATGGCAGCAGTGAAAAATTGACATTGACCAGCTTTACGTCATCCAAAGATAGGCCCTGGTTTTCAAGCATGACCTTGAGAATAACCGTCTCAAATCCGCCGATTGAATACCCGATGGTTTTGCCCTTGAGTTGTGCAAGATTGTCGATGCCGCTGTCTGCCATAACGACCAGTGTATTCAAGGGTGTTGCGATCAGTGTCGCAATTCGAACCAATGGCAATCCTTGATCCACGTGAAGATAATGCTGGGGTTGATAGGAAACCCCAATATCGGCATTTTTTGCGGCGACAAGTTTCGGGGGGTCGTTCGGGTTCGAAGGAACCTGGAAGCTGACATCCAGCCCGCGCTCTTTGAAAAATCCTTTCTCAGAAGCAATAATGAGCGGCCCATGGTCCGGGTTGATGAACCAGTCGAGTACCACCGTTATTTTTTCTGATGCAACCGCGGTATCCGAAACGCCGACCAAGAGAGCCGCCGCGATGAAATAAACCATAAGAAGTTTCAGTTTCATCGGTTGTTTTTCTCCTTTTTATTTTCTTCTTTATTTTCTTCTTTTTGCCAAAAAACAAGCTTGGTCATCATCCTGTCCACTATAAAATAAAGTGTCAGGGCAACGATACACAAAACCGCAAGGGCTGCAAACATGACATCGATCTGCATGCGGGCATTGGTATAAAGCATATAAAACCCAAGGCCTTTACTCGACCCCACCCATTCTCCCACAACAGCACCGATGGGAGCCACGGCCGTCGCAACTCGAAGCCCCGAGGCAAAGGCCGGTAGGGCCGCGGGAATACGGATCTGCCGAATGACCGCCATCGGCTTGGCATTCATCACCTGTGCAAGTTCCAGCCACTCCGGTTCGGTACTTCGCAGCCCATCGTAAAACGCCGCCGTCACCGGAAAAAAGATAATCAGGACCGCCATGGCAATCTTTGAACTCATGCCGTATCCAAGCCAAAGAACGAGAAGGGGCGCCAATGCAAATACCGGAATCGCCTGACTGATGACAAGAACCGGCAGCAGCCATCGTTTTAAAGTGCGAAATGCAATCATGCTAAGCGCATTGAAAGCGCCCCAGAGTGTTCCGATGAGCAATCCGGCAATAATTTCCAATACCGTTATCTCGGCATTGTCCAATAACGGGCCGGCATGTGATAATGCAGCTTCGGCGACTTTTACGGGACCGGGCAATATGTAAGCAGGAACGCCGGATACCATCACAATGGTTTGCCACACGGCAATCAATCCGAACAAAATGACCATCGGACGGATAAAGTTCATGGTACCTCCCGGCTCTCCAGTCGTTCGATCAATTCCGCCTGCATGGAAATAACGGCGGGTTCTCCGGGTTTGCGCGGCGGAGTGCCGGGCGGAATCAAAGGATCGCTGAATCTTGCGGGTCTGCCGGTCATCACATATACGCTGTGTCCGAGACGCAGCGCTTCAAGCGGATCATGGGTCACCATCAACACGGTTGCCCCCCCGACCAGCTTTGCTGCCAAATCCTGAAGTTTGAGTCTTGTAAGCGCATCGAGCGCCGAAAACGGTTCATCCATTAAAATGATCGAACGCTCCTCCATAAGCGTTCGCAACAGCGCCACGCGCTGGCGCATTCCGCCGGACAATGCCGAAGGAAGCGCATGGGCATAGTCGCCCAAGCCCGCATCTTCAATCAGCGAAATCGCTCTTTTTTTCTTCTGATCGGACATCTCATGGCGCAACCGCGCCCCGAGGCAGACATTGTCTACGACATTCAACCAGGGCAGCAACAAATCTTTCTGCGCCATCCAGGCGGTTCGTTCCTGACGGTCATAGCCGTCGTCAAAACGAATGACACCGGAGAGTCCGTCATGAAGGGTTCCTGAAATCAATCGGAGCAATGTCGACTTTCCGCAACCGCTGGGACCGATGAGACACGTCCACTTTCCGCTGGTTACGGTAAAATTCAGAGATTTAAAAATCAGTGCGCCGGGATAGGCAAACGTCACCTGTTCCAACGTAATACTCGGTGCAGTTGAAGGTGAGCCGGGTTGATCATCGGTTTTGAAGTCGTTGTGCATTGAATTCCGTAAAAAATTGCGAGTACGTATGTGAAACTTTGATTTGGATTAACCGAAATGCCGGATAACAGGAAGGAAAATCGACAACAACATAACATCAGCTTCCCTACGCCGGCATGAACCGGATCAGGTTCCAGGGGTCGAAGCTTCAAGCCTCCTCTCAGCCGATTTGTGTCGAGACCTTTGAAAAATGTTCATTTTTGTTCAAGTTCAAGGAAGACGAAAATTTTAACCGCAGGAATACATAGAGTATTTTGAGGATTAAAATTTGAGCCTAACGTAGAAATTGGGCAAAAAGGGGGGTTTTGCAAAGGTCTCGAATCGGCTCCCCCAGTGACAATAATTTGCTTGCTATCACGGGAGGCTGTATTTGTCAAACTATCGCTCAACATTTGACTTGGTGTCTTGCGGTCATAGGACACAGATGGATACGAAGGAATATTTGCTTGCAATTTTTTACACCCGCTGATAAATACATCCCATTAAATCCGGATAGGGGTGTTCTGATTTTATTGCAGAACTGAGAACAAACCCTTTGAACCTGATACAGTTAGCACTGTCGTAGGGAAATCGGAAAACCATGCGTTACGTTTAGATGCCGCCATTCTTTTCAGCGTTTTTCACCCCCCTATGGATATCGTGCTCCCAAGTTAAATTCTAAACCAACGGTTTGCATCAGGAGGTTTTTCATGCGAGTCGCCCTTACGATTGCAGGCTCGGATTCATCGGGCGGTGCTGGTATTCAAGCGGATCTGAAAACGTTTCAGGCCCTTGGCGTATTCGGCATGAGCGCCGTCACCGCGGTCACCGTCCAAAATACTCAAAAAGTATACGATATCCAGGAGATTCGACCCAAAATCGTTCACGATCAGATTGCCTGTCTCTTTGACGACATTGAAATCCATGCCGTAAAGATCGGCATGGTTTCCGGTATCGAACTGATTCAAGCCATTGCAAAAGCCCTGAAATCTGTGAATCCGCCGGCGGTTGTTCTCGATCCGGTAATGATTTCCAAAAGCGGATACCACCTGTTGAAACAGGACGCCAAGGATGCGTTGATCCGGTATCTGTTCCCATTGGCCGAAGTCGTAACGCCCAACATTTATGAAGCACAGGCGATCACCGGTCATGACATTCATAATACCGACGACATGAAAACCGCGGCTGTCGACATTTTGAACCTTGGCGCCAAAAAAGTGGTTGTCAAGGGAGGACATCTTGGAAAAGACCAGGCTACAGACATACTCTATGACGGCCGGGAATTCAATAAGCTTCAAAGCCGCCGGGTGGACACAAAAAACACCCATGGTACCGGTTGTACGTTTTCTTCGGCCATTGCAGCCAATATCGCCCTGGGAAAACCTTTTTTTGAAGCGGTCACCCTTGCCAAGGCGTATATCACCGGAGCCATCGAACATGCCCTATCCATCGGAAAAGGCCACGGCCCGACCCATCATTTTTTCGATATATACGCCAAGGCCGGGCTCATTTGATTTTTTCCCAGCGTCTTTGCTTTTTGAAAACATGACCGCTTCAAATATGATTAAATTTTTGGCTGCCGGAAATCAACAATAAGTACGCGTGGAAAGGACGTTATATATTGCCCGATCACAGGAAAAATCATCTTAAGCGATCCGGCTTTCTCCGGTTGATCCGGGGGATGGGTCCGGCCTGGATTATCAGCGCAGTTGCCTGCGGCCCCGCCACCATGGCCAGTGTATCCATTGCCGGCGCAGCATACGGATATCAACTATTATGGGTGGTGGTACTCAGCGCCCTTTTGGCTTTTGTGGTTCAATTCATGGCCGCAAAAGCAGGAATGATCGGCGGGAAAGGGATTATCGCTCTGGTTGAAGAAAGTTGGGGCAATGCTTGGGGCTGGATCTTAATGATCGATGCCCTACTGGCCACCTGGCTGGCTGCCGCGGTCCTGATGAAAGCCTTGGTCGGCACCACCGGACTTGTCACGGGCGTGTTCACCCCCTGGTGGTCCCTGGGGTATGTGGTTTTGATCTTCTTGCTGGTCGGCATCGGGGGATACCGGTGGGTGGAGAGGATTTGCAAAGCCCTGGTGGCTGTTGTGGTGGCCTGCTTTATTGTGACGGTGGCTGCCGTAAAACCGGATCTTGATGAAATAATTAAAGGGTTGATTCCAACGATTATCGGTGGCGCCAAGGGAGCGCTGATGATGGCCGGGATCATGGGCGGCGCCGTTCACATCACCATCATCTCCATGCATACCTATAATGTGAATGCCCGCGACTGGGGGCTGAACGATATGGGACTGGCATGGATGGACACGTTCTTGTCGATGTTCGTTGCATTTGGAATATACAGTGTCGCCATTTTTCTTGCCGCCGCAGCGGCACTTCACCCCCAGGGCATCGAGATCCGAACGGCCTTTGATCTGGCGCGACCCCTCAAACCCGTTTTGGGCGTCTATGCCCACGGTATTTTTCTCGCCGGGTTCTGGGCCGCCGTATTTTCAACGATCACGCCGACCTATCTGGCGGCCGGTTATTTCATTGCAGACAAAATGAAATGGACCGTCAGCGTCCGAGATCCTAAGTTCAAAGCCGTGGTCCTTTTGGGATGTCTGATCAGCCTTATCGGCCCTCTGGTAAAGGGGAGTTTTTTGATCTTGCTGGTGGTCATGCTGGCCCTCGGCCTCTGCGGCACACCTTTGGTGGTATTCATTCTGCTTTTTTTTCTCAACCGTAAGAGCTGGGCCAAATCGCATCGCAATGGATGGCTGCTCAATCTGCTCGGCGGTGCAGCCTTGCTGATTACAACGATGTTAGCCGCACGCTTTATCCTCACCAAATCCGGTATCTGGTCAGGGTAACTCGAATCTGAATCATACCCCGCAACCGTTTTCCGGCAAAGGTTCCGCTGTACGCGCCCACCCATTGGCGGAGGTGCCCGCTTTTTCCTGTACATTGGCAGCAGCCGATTTTTGTAACCGAAATTAACAATATTTGTCAAAAAATATCAACCAACGCACATTCTATTCTCAAAATAACATCCTTAAAACATTATAATATATTTCATTTATCATCCTGGTTCAATTTTTGCATTATCGTCTGTTGAATGCAAAAAGGAGATCCGCATGTCCGTAAAGATATTCAAAACCGCAGTATTGATTTTTGGGATTCTGTGCGTGGTGGTTTCTTTAAGCGCATGTGATAGAATGAAAGCTGCGATCGGTTTTAAATGGGGCAAGATACAAATGAGCGACCCCTATCGTGAAGCTAAAAACCCACGAAAAGAAATCGGTCCGGCCGTGGCCATGGAACAAAATAAATTCATTGGAACCGGCTCTGGCACAGATTTTTTAGGGCACTTTGAATGTTCTGTTTGAAAACATTCGCTTTAAGAAGCAATACCGAATTTTTCTTTTAATTTCCGGTTGACGATGGGCGGCACCATCGTTTGGATATCGCCGCCGAACTGCGCCGCTTCTTTAATGATCGACGAACTGGTAAATATCCACCTCAGACCGGTCATCAAAAAGACCGTCTGAACCTCTCTGTTTAACCTTCGATTCATCAGCGCCAGCTGAAATTCATACTCGAAATCGGAAACGGCCCGCATCCCGCGAAGTATGGCGATGGATCCTTTCCTTGATGCATAGTCCACGAGAAGCCCGTCAAAAGTTTCAACCTCAATATCCGGATATGCTTCGAAGCTCGTCTTGAGCATCTCCGCGCGCTCCTCAACCGAAAACAGAAATTTTTTTATAGGGTTATGCAATATGGCCACGATGATTTTATCAAAAATCTTGAGTCCTCTTTCCGCAATATCGATATGACCGTTGGTCACCGGGTCAAAGGATCCCGGATATATGGCAATTTTTTGCATCTGCCGTCCTTTCCTTTGTAAATTCAGGTTGTCTTTTCTGCCGATTTAAAAAAGAGCTTTTATATCACATGGTTTAAGAATGAAACAAGGGTTTTTCCATATTTTCTCTGATCCGATAGCTGAAATGCACAAAGATCTGTCGGGAGGGTCTCAAAAACAGAATGTTCAACCACAATCCGGGCATTATTTTTCAAAGCATCACTTTGGTCGAGATTGACCAGCGATGGTGTGATCAGGCCTTCGTTGTAAGGCGGATCTAAAAAAATAAGATCGAATTTTTGTCCGATTGATTTTATGCAATTTAAATTTTTCCGGATATTCCATTTAACGATAACCGCTTTTTCACCAAGGCCGCATGACAAGACGTTTTGTTTTAAAACAGATAAGGATGCGTGTTGGTTATCCACAAACAAAGCCCTCTCAGCGCCTCTGCTCAGCGCCTCGATGCCCAGGGCGCCTGTTCCCGCAAACAAATCCAGCACCAAAGCCTTTGCAATACTGTTAGAAAGGATATTAAATATTGCCTCTCTTATCCGATCGGCCGTGGGCCGAATCAATTTTCCGTGAATCGATTTAAGTCTCTTGCCTTTCAAATCGCCGCCGATAATTCTCAATCCCATTCCTTTTATCCCGGATGCTCATCCCAATAATGATCTCATTAAGCGCTTGCGTTCTGATAAGCGGTAAGATCCAGGGTTTTCAGCCTTTTTTGCAGATAACTTTGTTTAACACCAATGGTCCGGGCGGTTTTTGCGATGTTATTATTATGCTGGATCATTTTTCTTTTGATAAATTCTCTTTCGAAACCTTTTTTGGCATCCGTTAAGGAATCTTTTGAAAAAAGCTGGGTTTCGATGGACGCCGGAGCATTTCGTGATGCCGGGTTATAGGGAGACGGGAGATCGTATACATCGATAACGTCCTTGTCCACCATGATCGCCAATCGTTCCACAAGGTTTTTGAGTTCACGGACATTTCCGGGCCATGAATAATTGAACAAAAGATCCAGCGCATTTTGGGTCAGCACTTTTTTATTGCTGCGATCTTGATTGGCGCACTCACTGAAAAAAATCTCAATCAGCTTAGGCATGTCCTCTAAACGATGTCTGAGCGGCGGAACTTCTATGGGTATGACATTCAACCTGTAATAAAGATCTTCTCTGAAAGTTTCGTTTTCAATCTCCTTTTCGAGCTGTTTATTGGTGGATGCAATGACGCGAACATCAATACTCAGTGTTCTGCTGCCGCCAATCCTCTGGAACTTTTGCTCCTGTAAAATTCGTAGCAATTTCGACTGGGTCTTCAAACTCATATCACCGATTTCGTCTAAAAAGACGGTGCCTTTATTCGCCAGTTCGAATTTTCCGATTTTTTTTGAGCCAGCGTCGGGCATCGCCCCTTTTTCCTGTCCGAACAGTTCGCTTTCGATGATCTCTTCGGGAATGGAAGCGCAATGAATTTCGACCATCGGGAAATCCACCCGCGAGCTGAGTTGGTGTATAGTGCGGGCAACCAGTTCCTTTCCCGTGCCGTTTTCTCCGGTAATCAGTATCCACGCTTCTGTCGGCGCTGCTACAGCGATCTGTTTTTTGAGTTCCTGGATGGGAGGGCTGTCGCCTGTAATGGAATGTTTTTCCAATGTTTTTTTTCGCAGATATTTATTTTCTTCTTCAAGCCTTCTGAAATTCAAGGCATTATTAATCGCCACGATGATTTTATCGATTGAAAGCGGTTTTTCGATCAGGTCGAATGCACCCAGTTTTGTGGCGGTTACGGCGGTTTCGATGGACCCGTGTCCGGATATAATAATGACTTGTATATGGGGATTGACTTTCTTTATTTCCTTCAGCGTTTCAATACCGTCGATTCCCGGCATCCAAATATCGAGCAGTACAAGATCCGGGGACTCGACATCGATGATCTTTAATGCCTCATATCCGGTGGCGGCCGTAATAACACCGAAACCTTCATCCGAAAGGAGTCCGCTTAAAGACTGAAGTATGGAAGGTTCGTCATCTACAATTAATATGGAAGGATACATACGTTAAACTCCTTGTTTATCTTGAATTTTCTTTTATGCCGGCAGTTCGATGACAAATTTAGCGCCCTTGGGCTTGTTGTCCTGAACACGAATCATGCCGTTATGATCGGCGATAATGGTGCTGACGATGGTCAGTCCCAATCCCATACCGGCCTTTTTGGTCGAAAAATAGGGTTCAAAAAGACGCGTTTTGCCCTCATCGGAAATCCCCACGCCGTTGTCGGCGACCTCAACTCTCACATTTTTTAATATCGGATCATGGCTTAAAGAGATAACGATACGGCCTTCGTTCCTTATCGACCCGATGGCATTATCCACCAGATTGATCATGGCCTGTTTAATCTGCTGCCGATCCAGGTTAAGGGGGGGAATATCATCGGTCACGTTGAAATCGAAATGAATGTGGGGATTCCCTTCCTTGTATAACGCCAATGTTTCTTCAATGATCGGCGCCAGTTCGCAGGGTTTTGGATCGGCAGTAGGAAATCTTGCAAAAGAAGAAAATTCGTCTACGAGGTTCCGAATCAGTTCGACGTGATCGGTGATGGTCTGGGTGCACTCATCAAAAACAGGTTCTTTAACCTGTTCCGAATACTTCCGTTTAAGACGCTGGGCCGAAAGCGATATGGGGGTTAACGGATTTTTGACTTCATGGGCAATCCGTCGTGCGACTTCACGCCATGCGACCATACGCTGGGCCTTTTCGAGCTCGGTTAGGTCATCAAACACCATCACCATTCCCATATGTTTTCCTGAATCATCCTTCAGGGCATTGACATGCATAATAAAACTCATCGGCCGTCCGTCGATGGCCAGCTTCAACGGCAATTCCGCAGCATCATGTTGTGATGATTGAAGATTATTAATGACTTCTTCGGCAAGTTCCAAAAGCTGTCCGGAAAGCAGCATTTTATAGCTTTTCTGGAGCATATTTTCCGGTTTAAGATTCAGCATCTTTTCAGCCGACTTGTTTATGGTGGTAATGAATCCACCGGCATCAAGCGTAATGACGCCGGCTGAAACATTTTTCAAAACGATTTCCATATACTGCCTTCGTTTTTCGATCTCGACATTCTGTTCCCGAAGCAAGCGGGCTGAAAGCTCGAGTTGATCTCTTCCAATCCGCAGATCCCGGGTCATTTTGTTGAATGAATCCACCAGGCTTCCGATTTCATCATCCGCTACCATGGCGATATTGACGCTTAGATCCCCTTCTTTGACCCTGCGGATTCCTTCAGCCAGCACCTTAATCGGTATCGTGATGGTTTTTGCCAAATAAAATCCGAACCATACCGAACAAAACACCACCAATAACGCCACAATTGACAATGTGATATAATAGGTCACCTGGATCGGTTTTTTTAGAAGCTTTATCTGCTGATATTCCTCAAAACCTCTTGAAATGGACGACATCTTTTTTACGAGATTCGGAGGAATGAGTTTGGCCAATACGATAAAGGCCCGGGCATCGGCGGACCTTGATCCAAAAGGAATCGTCCCGATGGTTCGAACGAGTTCACCGGTGGGGACTTTTTCGGAAACGGTTCGAACGCCTTTTGGCGGGATTTCTTTTTGGAGATTATCGGCGGAAATGACATCCAATGGCTTATCTTCCAGTTCCGAAGCAAGGGCAAATGTAATACGGGCTGCATTGCCCCCATAAATTTCCACGGCATTGAAGTTAAATTCGCGCTGGACGATTTGTATATAATGGGAAAGGGCTTTGATGTTTTTTGGATTTAAAAGATTCTTTGACGTAATTTGATACGAAATTCGCTCCATATAAAAACGACTGTTTTCTTCCGAATGCCGATATACACTTCGCCCCACATCCAAAGAATTTTCAAGTGCCTGTTCGACCGGAACTCTAAACCAATATTCAATGCTCGTCGTGATAAAGTTTATGGAAAAGAAAAAAAGTACAATGGTCGGCAGAAGCGAAAGGGCGATGAAAGCCACGACAAGTCTTGTCCGCAGCTTGGTTCCCATAACTTTTCTTTTTCTGTCGTAAAGTAGTTTGACCAGGTTCCTGAAAACAAGAAATATCAGCAGGATCAGCAGCAGCAAATTGATGTTGATCAAAATAAACATCAAGATGGTGCTGGAAACCGGGATATCGGCGCCGAAATTGATGATTCTGTATTCGATAAATGTCAAAAGCGCCACCACCCCTATAATGACCACACTAATGATGATTTCGCGCTTTCGTCGCTTTTTATCTTCTTTCGAAAGAATTGACGCCGACTTGTTATATCTGTTGCTGCTCATAATGGCCGTTTGTTTTAATATATAAAATCTATCGTATACAAATCGGTTTCAAAATCCCAGAGAGAAACAAAAAAGAGGACATAATGCAGATAAAAAGGTAGGGTAACTTTACTGAGTTCAGCCTTAGCCCGCAATTGATAATGGTTGCCTTTTACGAGTTGTTTCAGAGCTACAATCTTTAAGCTGTCGATTTCCGTCATTAACTTTTTAGCTTCGTCGAAGGATTGTGTCACCTGCGGTCCGCTTTTTTCCCAGGAACGCGTTACAACGAACTCTTCTTTCAAGTTATTGTATTTGATCGCATTTGTAACCTTTACATCCTTTATCTCGTGATCGAACCAAAAACTTCGAACTTGATAAAAACTGATATAGAAAGAAAAAGTCGTGGGAACGCCGCTTAAAATCGCTTTTTTCATCTTTGGCGTAAATGCGCCTTCAACATTCAGATACACAAGGAGATCGTCGCGGGTGTTCGTCACAACGATGTTTGATAACACTGCATTCTGCGCAAAAGCCAAACTATAAACGCAAAATATGATGGCAATGGCCAGGGCCAACGATTTACGATTCATAAAGGATATCATATTTATTATTTATTTTAGCTGTTACGAAATAGAAAACAGAATTTTTACAAGTAACTATAAAGAAAATCCAACCAATTAATAGCGAATGCTGTTTTAAATGGCAAGTGATTTTGATGAAAAGAAATACCTGAAAATATCTCGTTATCCCAAGAATACATAAAGCTTATTGCTGACCAGGATCAGCCCTACGATAATCAAAATGATTCCGGAAACTATATTGACATATTTCAAAACTTTTGAAAGCTTTCCAATGAAAAGCAAAATACAATGGATACAAATGGAGATAAAAATAAACGGGATGGCCAGTCCGGCTGAATAAACGCCCAGAAGCACGACACCTTTCCATACCGTTCCCTGACTGCCGGCAATAATAAGGATCGATCCGAGCAACGGTCCGACACAGGGGCTCCATCCCGCACCGAAAGCCATTCCGATAATCAGTGTTCCGAAAAAATGCACCGGTTTTTTCTCTATTGAAATACGCTTTTCATAATCAAAGCCCCGTATGCGAATGATACCTGTCAAATGGATCCCGAATAGGATAATTAAAATACCGCCGATGATCCGGATCCAGCTCTTATAGGTTACCATCAAACCGCCGAGATAGGAAGCCGAGGCGCCCATGGTAATGAAAACCAGTGAAAATCCCAAAACAAAGGAAAATGTTGAAAGAAATACTTTTTTTCGGATAGCGGTATTGTGGTCCTGTGTCAGTTGTTCAAGTGAAAACCCTGTAATAAAGGTGAAGTATGCCGGTATCAGCGGCAATACGCATGGCGAGAGAAATGATAGAAGTCCGGCGATGAACGCTGCGGGATAAGATACAGTTTGAATAAACATTACAATCCTTTGGGTATCGAAAAAAATCAGCCCCCCACCACCAGGGGATTCAGGAACACATCGGAAATATTTGGGATCATTGTCTTTTCGAAATCGGATATTTCTTCGTCGTACCCGTTCTGTGTTAACATCCGCTATCCATAAAATTTTTCAAGACGATTTCCCCCAGTTCTTTGGATCGACGGGTTGCCGCTTCAACCGCATTAATCAGTGTGGCTCGAAGCCCGCCTTTTTCAAGGCTATGAATTCCGGCAATGGTCGTTCCGCCTGGCGATGTCACCATATCTTTGAGTCTGCCCGGGTGTTCTTTGGTTTCCATTAATAATTTTGCAGCACCTAAAATCGTTTGCGTTGAAAGAAAAAGGGCATCTTCCCTTGACAGTCCCATTTTGACGCCGGCATCGGCCAGGGCGTCGACAATGACAAAAACATACGCCGGACCGCTGCCGCTCAATCCCGTGATCGCATCCATGAGAAGATTCTCTTTCAAGAAAATGCTTTTCCCCATTGAGTCAAAAATCGTCATGGAAAGATCGATGTCTTCTCTGGTCGCATTGGCTCCGGCTGAGATCACCGATGCGCTTTCCTTTACGAATGCTGCAATGTTCGGCATGACGCGGATCAGACGGAGTTCTTTTTTAAGACAGGTTTCGATGGCAGCCAGAGGAACTCCTGCGGCGATGGAAATGATGAGTTTGGACATATCCAACAAGGGCGCTGTTTCTTTTAACACGGACGAAATGATCTGGGGTTTGACCGCATAGATGATGATATCCGAAGCTTCTACGGCTTTGATGTTTTCCGTTAGCGTTGTCACCCCGTATTTATTTTTGACGAATTCCAGTTTATGGGTTCGAATATCCGTGCAAATGATATTCTCCGGAGATGATGACGCCGAAGAAATGAGTCCGCTGACCAGCGCTTCTCCCATGTTTCCCGTTCCGATGATGCTGATTTTTTTGTCTTTTAACATGAATTCCATTCCCTCCTAATATGTCAGGCGCTTTGGATCATTTTTCAGGTTGTGAAACGTTTGACGGTTTTGAAAGTATTGGCATAATAATTGCTTGATTTTTTCGACAATCGTGTTTGGTATCCAAAAAATATCGGAATAACCGGACTTCGGGTTCCCGACGAAACAGGCGGTATGTGTTCCAATCCGGCAACGCATTAAAATTACAGTATGCTTTTATCGTCAGATGATTCGGCATGTCAACGAATTTGGCTGAAATTTCTTGACTTCTTGTTATTATATCATTAATTTTCATAAGAAATTGTCAAAAAAATGACTTTTAAACACGGACGTGTTTTTTAAAAACGTTTATCAAACCCTAAAAAAAGATTAACCACATGTTTATTGTCGGAAATTTTATAAAGGCTGTAGCCATCATACTTCATTATGTTCTTTCCTTTTATATGTGGATCGTCATTGCGAATGCAGTGCTTTCCTGGGTAAGTCCGGATCCATATAACCCGATCGTTCGCTTTATCAACGGCGTTACGGAACCGGTTCTATACCGAATCCGAAGCAAAATACCCGTCAGCTTCGGCGGCATTGATTTCTCACCGATCATTGTTATTTTGGCAATCATCTTTTTGCAAAATTTTGTCGTCAACAGCCTTTTGAGACTTTCTCTATCGTTTATGTAACAAAATAAGGACGGTGATAGCTTATGAAATTAACACCCCTTGATATTCAGCAACAACAGTTTAGAATGAGGTTCAGAGGTTTTGATGCCCGGGAGGTGGATACATTTCTTGAACACATGGCAGATGCCTTCGAACTGCTGCAGCGTGAAAATAATCGTTTAGGTGAAGAAATCAAACGGCTGCAAATGGAGAACCAAGCCTATCGAGAACGCGAAGATAGTTTTAAGCGCGCCATGCTGAATTCTCAGAAAGTATTGGAACAGATGAAACAAAACGCCCGGAAAGCGGCTGAATTGGTAGTCGCAGAAGCAGAAGTCAAAGCAGAGAAAATCCTCAGTAGAGCGCAAAACAGACTCTCCCAGCTTCATGAAGATATTGCGGAACTGAGGCGACAACGATCGCAGATCGAGGTTCAAATCCGTTCCGTCATCGAGGGCCATGCCAAACTTTTGGATATCGGAAAAGAAGAAGCCAGAATCATGGAAGAAGAAGACAGCAAACTTAAATTATTTAAACAGTCTGAACCGGCGGTAGATAACTATGGCAAAAATTGATGCTTTTTTTAAATTAATGCATGAACAGGGCGCTTCGGATCTCCATCTGGTATCCGGGCAACCGCCCGCACTCCGAATCCGGGGTGATATGGAAAGGATAAAATATAAGACACTGGACAATGACGAGCTGAAAGCAATGCTATACGAAATCGCACCCGCCAATAAAATAAAGCAATTTGAAGAAACCGGCGACATCGATTTCGGTTACGAAATCCCCGGTGTTGCCCGGTACCGGTCAAATTTCTTTATGCAGAAAAACGGCTGTGGCGCCGTCTTCAGGCAAATCCCCGAAGAAATCATGACAGCCGAACAATTGGGACTTCCCGGCGTGATCTCTAAACTGGCTTCGCTTCCCAGAGGCCTGGTCCTGGTCACCGGGCCTACCGGAAGCGGCAAATCAACAACATTGGCCGCCATCGTCGATGTTGCCAACAGGAACCGAAAGGACCATATCATCACCATCGAAGACCCCATCGAGTTCGTTCACCAAAGCCGGGGGTGTATTGTCAACCACCGTGAGGTGGGAATTCATACCAAATCCTTTAGTGCAGCCCTGAGAGGCGCGTTGAGGGAAGACCCGGATATTATTCTGGTGGGAGAAATGAGGGATCTTGAAACCATATCCCTGGCCATAGAGGCCGCATCCACCGGACACCTGGTCTTCGGCACCTTGCATACCATGAGCGCACCGAAAACCATTGATCGTATCATCGAGGTTTTTCCTGCCACCGAGCAGGCCCAGATCCGTTCGACCCTGTCCGACGGCATTCGAGCGGTTATCTCGCAGGTTTTGTTTAAAAGAGTCGATCAAAAAGGGCTCTGCGTCGCCCTTGAAATCTTAATCGCGACACCCGCGGCCCGAAATCTAATCCGCGAGGGAAAGACCCACCAAATACCTTCCGTCATTCAAACAGGGAAAAAATACGGCATGCAGCTATTGGATGACGCGATTATGGCACTTTTTGAAAAAGGGTGGATCGCGGCGGATGACGCCTATCTCAAGTCCAATGACAAAGCGCGATTCAGAGCATTTATAAAAAATCCGCCGGCCGATTTTACAGAGGCCTAACCAATTAAAGAGGGAGTATTTTGAAAAAACAGGAAATTGACCATCTTTTAGCGAAAATGCTGGATGCCTATGACAATGTTTCCGATCTGAATATCACCGTGGGGAAACCGTTTCAGGTCGAAACTGCGGGCGATCTGGCCGTTGTAGATCTTCAGCCGTCATTTAAAGAAATCACGCCGTTTCAATCCGAGATCTTTGCGCTGAACCTGATCAACCAGAGCCGAAGATTGACCGAAACGCTTCTGCTTGAAGGATCCTGCGATTCATCCTATGAGCTTCCCGGAAAAGCCCGATTCAGGGTCAATATTTTTTCCCAGCGGGGTAATTATTCCATTGTTTTAAGAAGACTTTCCCCCAAAATACCGACCTGTCAGGAATTGGGGCTTCCGGCCGCCTTTTTAGAAATGGCCAAAGAAAAAAATGGCTTTATCCTGGTTACAGGCGCCACCGGCAGTGGAAAATCAACCTCGCTGGCGGCCATTCTCAATGAGATAAATGATGAAAGATCGGTTCATATCGTGACCCTTGAAGATCCTGTGGAGTATGATCATCCCCACAAAAAAGCCACGTTTAACCAGCGGGAGATGGGCGAAGATTTCAACATGTTTTCCACCGGACTTAGAGCAGCCCTTCGACAAGCGCCCAAGGTCATCCTGGTGGGGGAGATGCGCGACAGGGAGACTTTGGAAATCGGTTTGAGCGCAGCGGAAACCGGCCATCTGGTTCTAAGCACCTTGCACACCCTGGATGCCGGGCAAACCATCAACCGAATCCTCGGTATGTTCTCTTCTGAAGAAGAAAATCAAATACGTACGCGCATCGCCGACTCGATCCGATGGATCGTCTGCCAACGGCTGCTTCCTAAGGTCGGCGGCGGACGGGTCGCTGCTTTTGAAATTTTACGAACCAACCTTCGCGTTAAAGATTCCATCCTGCACGGAGAATCGGAAGGTAAAACATTTTATGATATCGTTCAGGCCGGAAAAGCATTCGGCATGGTTACATTCGACGATTATATCCTGAAATTATACGAAAAAGGACTCATTACCCAGGAAACGGCAATGGCCTATGCGTCACGAAAGGATATCTTGGGCCGTGGGATAGATACGCTTAAAAGTATCCGGGGGGAAGCCACCACGGATATCCACGACTTGAAAGTCGACCATGATTACAACAAGTCCTTGCAATAGCAGCCGATTTTAAAGCTTTGACGGAGTTCTGGTCATTTTCCGATAATATCTAAATATTAAAGAATTTCCGAGACGGTTAAATCAATGAATATTTCATGTAAAAACTGCCAAAGCAAATTTAAAATTCCCGATGAAAAAGTTCCCAAAGAGCAAACGTTTTCGCTGTCGTGCCCGGAGTGCAGCGAAAAAGTTATCATTGACACCCGCGCCGGCTCCCAATCCGCACCCAATGGATCTTCCCGTTCAACGGAAACGAGCCCACCGAACCTTAAAAAAGAAAAAACGCTTATCGAAGAAGTCGACGCCAACACCTACGATGCTTCGGATAAGCCCTTTGATTTTGTGGAAGAGGGGGTAGAAACAGCCCTTTTATGCGAGTCCGACGCCACAGTGAAAACAAAGATTAAAACCGCATTGCACAATATGAACTATCATATCACGGCACCCGAACTGCCGAAGGATGCATTGAAGCAAATGCGATTCCATGTCTTTGACATGGTGGTACTCAATGAACGATTCGGAGAGCAAGATCCGGAAATGAACAGTGTCCTTAAGTATATGGATCGTCTCAATATGTCCATACGGCGAAACATTTTCGTTACCTTCATCACGGATCGTTTCCGCACCATGGATAACATGGCGGCTTTCAACAAAAGCGTCAACCTGATCGTCAATTTAAAAAATATCGATGAAATAGAAAAGATCCTAAGACGCGGAATCGCCGATTATGAAGCCTTCTATCGTGTTTATAAACGAGCCCTTATCAAAACCGGCAGGGTTTGATTTTTGCTCATTCAGGGTGAAACCAAATCCATGAAATACACCTGTTCTGACTACCGAATCGAAATGATTCTCGTGAGCCTCAGACAGCGCCTACGACAAGAGGATCTCGACGAATCAAAGCGAAAAGAAATTCTGACACAAATCGAAAAACTCGAAGCAACCATGGAACTCGATTAATTTCCACCCTTCACCATTTTATATATATAAGCCGTCTCAAAATTAGGATTTTCGTTCGAGATCAAGGCGATGCCGAGGATCAACCCGCAGGCATACTCCAGTATGTCGAGGACTTGAGCCGAGGGCTCAACGCAGATATCGGCCGAAAAGACTTTTTTGAGATGCCTTCTACATGCTGTTGCTGATAATCCGCAACCCCTCAAGCGTTAAATTCGGTTCTACCACTTCTATGGTCTCCGACACCTGGCATATAAGATCCGCCAAACCGCCGGTTGCAATGATTTTGGGATGCGTCCCCATTTCATTATTCATGCGTTTGACCATCCCGTCCACAAGGCCGGCATATCCGAAAATAATTCCCGCTTTGATACTGCTTGCGGTATCTTTGCCGATCACACTTTTGGGAGGGATAAAGATCTCGACTCTCGGTAGTTTCGATGCTTTGATAAACAGCGCTTCGGAAGCAATCATAATACCGGGGCTGATCGCACCGCCCAGATATTCGCCTTTTTCGGAAATCGCATCGAATGTCGTTGCCGTTCCAAAATCGATGACAATCAGGCTGGTTCGGTATTTGTGAAATGCCGCCACCGCATTAACGACTCGGTCCGCCCCGACTTCCGACGGATTTTTGTATCGAATGGGAAGTTTTGGGGAAGATGCGGCGTCCACCCATAGCGGTGCATGCCCCAGATATTTTCGACAAAATGAATCGAGAATCGTCACCATTGGCGGAACAACACAGGATATAATGGTCTTTGTTATATTTTTTGATGCAACATTACCTTCATGAAAAAGATTCTTGGCAAGGATGTTAAACTCATCTTCCGTCGTTCGCCGTTCAGTTCGTATCCGCCAGTTTTGAACGAGAGCCTTGCCATCGTAAACGCCGATAACGGTATTTGTATTACCCACATCAATAACAAGAAGCATATGACGACATCCTTTTTAAAGTTTGGTTATTTCTTTGGCGGCAGTTATGGTAAGAAATATGTCGGCTTCCTGGATAAATACATAAGTAATGAGCAAAGAACCACCGATTCCAACCAGTGCAAGCAACATCACCCCTATCAGATATCGATTTTTTAAAATAAAACAACGGCTGGGGATGGTCATCACAAATTATTAACGGTGATCATTCATTGCAAGTTCGACTCAATCCCTGACAGATCATTTCTTTTGAAGATCCGCTTGAAAATTACTGTCCATTTCTTATGGCATCGATTATTTTTACAGTAATTCGTGTACTGGCAACGTCATGAATCCGAACGATATGAGCACCGTTCAAAACAGCCGCGGCCACCGAAGCCTGGGTGCCGGTTTCTACGATCCTCGATTGGGGATGGACATCTTTTTGGGTCTCATCTTTAAGGAGATCTCGAATAAACGCCTTTCTTGAGGTTCCGATAAGAATGGGAACATTGAGCGTTTTGAATTCATGTAAGTTTTTGATCAATGACAGATTGTGATCGAATGTTTTTCCAAAACCGATCCCCGGATCGATAATTATTTTTGATTTTGAGATTCCTTTTTGTTCGGCAAGATCTATCTCATTTTCAAAAAATGCTTTGATCTGGCCGACAAGGTCGTCATATTTAGGTTCAACCTGCATGGTTTTCGGATTTCCGAGCATATGCATCAAAATTACAGGGACCCCATAATCCGCCGCAACGTCCGCCATCTTTGGATCGAAACGCAACGACGATATATCGTTGATCATTGAAGCGCCCGCTTTAATGGCGTGTTCTGCAACGTCAGCTTTGGTGGTGTCGATGGAAATGGGAATCGAAATTCGTTTTGAGAGCCTTTCAATGACGGGAACAACTCTTTGAATTTCTTCTTCTACAGAAATCGCATCCGAAAACGGCCGAGTCGATTCTCCACCGATATCAAGGACGTCTGCACCGTCCTTGAATAGTCTATATCCCTGGGTAACCGCATCATCAAGCGTAAAAAATTCCCCTCCGTCTGAAAATGAATCGGGGGTTACGTTCAACACGCCCATGATACAGGTTCGCCGGCCAAGATCCAGACGGTGATTGCCCCATGCAAGATTGAAATTTTTCATGTTTATAAAAGATGACGCTTACGACGAAGATACATCCTGCGCATTTTCGGGTGCTGCTTGGGCTTCTATCTGTTCTTCGACGCTCTTTTCCGGGCCTTGGTCAATCGCTTCTTCTTTCATCTCCTTTGTTGGAAACTCGAATCCCGGTCTCATGGAGAGGATAAGATCATCCAGCTCTTTTCCCAAAACGGTTTCTTTTTCGAGGAGACGATCCGCCAGCGCGTGAAGAATATCTAAATTCTCCTTTAAAATTTTCGCCGCGCGATCATAGGCTGTCGAAATCAGCCTATCGATTTCAGCATCAATTTTTCTTGCGGTTTCTTCGGAATAATCCCGGTGCTGGGCAATCTCCCGCCCGAGAAAAATGTGGTCTTCTTCCTTGGCATAGGACATGGGACCGAGTTCACTGCTCATCCCCCAACTCCGTATCATTTTTTGTGCAATATCGGTTGCCTGCTTGATATCATTTGCAGCACCTGTGCTGATGCGGTTAAAAACGATTTCCTCGGCCACGCGCCCGCCGAAAGCAACGGACAATTCGCTTTCAAGCTGATCTTTATATTTAAAATCTCTTTCTTCGGGTAAAAACCAGGTAACACCGGCAGCACGTCCTCTGGGAATGATCGTGATTTTATTCACCGCATCGGTGCCTGGCAAAAACCGAGCAACAAGGGCGTGGCCGCCTTCATGATAGGCCGTTGTCTTTCGGTCTTCTTCCTTGATGACTTTGGATTTGCGCTCCAGCCCCATGTAAACTTTATCTTTGGCATCCTCGAGGTCGACCATATCGACCTTTTCTTTATTTCTTTTTGCAGCCAAGAGCGCGCCTTCATTAACAAGATTCTCTAGATCAGCCCCTGAAAATCCGGGAGTTCCCTTAGCCAATGACACAACGTTAACATCAGGTGAAATCGGCGTTTTTTTCATATGAACTTTCAGAATTTTTTCCCGGCCGATAATATCCGGCAGCGGGACAACCACCTGGCGATCAAATCGGCCCGGACGCAAAAGGGCCGGGTCCAGAACATCAGGACGGTTTGTAGCGGAAATGAGAATGACGCCCTCGTTGGATTCAAACCCGTCCATTTCCACCAGGAGCTGATTCAAGGTCTGCTCTCTTTCATCATGTCCGCCGCCGAGCCCGGCTCCCCGATGACGTCCCACGGCATCGATCTCATCGATAAAAATGATGCACGGCGCATTTTTTTTGCCCTGAACAAACAGGTCTCTCACCCGAGACGCCCCCACGCCGACGAACATTTCTACGAAATCGGAACCGCTGATATGAAAGAAGGGAACATCCGCTTCACCGGCAATGGCGCGTGCAAGCAGGGTTTTCCCGGTGCCGGGCGACCCCATGAGAAGCACCCCTTTGGGAATTCTTCCACCGAGGCGGGTGAATTTTTTGGGCTCTTTTAAAAATTCGATAATCTCTCCGAGTTCTTCCTTGGCCTCATCGATACCGGCAACATCTTCGAAGGTCACTTTTTTCAATTGATCGGATTGCAGCCGGGCCCGGCTCTTTCCGAAGGACATGGCTTTTCCGCCGCCGGCCTGCATTTGGCGCATGAAAAATATCCAGACGCCGATCAGGATGATCATCGGAAACCATGAGACAAGGACGGACATATACCATGGTGATTCACTTTCGGGTTTTGCTTTTATGGTCACGTTCTTGGCACGAAGGGTTTTTATCAGATCGGGGTCATGGGGCGTATATAGCTTAAAATGAGTTTTATTGGTATCCGTAACAAAGAGCTCCTGACCCTGTATTACGACATCCGCAACACGCCCGCTCTCCACCATGTTCAGAAATTCCGTATAGCTGATGTTTGTCTCAGCCATATGCTGTTGATTAAACAGGTTGTAGAGCATGATCATCATCAGCGTGATGACAATCCAAAGTGCCAAATTTTTGTAGAAAGGATTCAACGGCCTTAACCCCCTTTAAACACCATTAATGATGCATTAATATTAATCATCGTTGATGATTAGGCAAGCAAAAGTTCCACTTTCAGGACATTTTTAGTTGCCGGCGTCACTTTGACGGATTCATCGATCCGATGACCCACGACCCAAATTATTTTCCCGCAGCTCAGCAGAATCGGGCATTTCAAGCGTTCTTTTCGCGGCACTTTTTTGTCGATAAAAAATTTTTTCAACTTTTGAGTGCCTTTCACCCCCAGCGGTCTAAAAGCGTCCCCAGGCCGGAAGTTCCTCAAGACCAGCGGAAGATTTAACGCATCCTTATCAAAAAAATTGGCATATTGTCCAGTACAACGATAATCGGGCGTATTTTCGATGCCCATCTCGGAAAATCGGATATGCGCTTTGATTTCTTTGATAAAAACAGGTTCGAATGTCTCGATTTGATATTCAAAAGAAAATGCACCCCGGCCCTCGCTATCTCGATGATCATCCGTCGCAAGCCGCTGAGCTCTAAAAATATGCACTGTATCCTGGTCTCTTTGGATTCTGATGCCCGCAGGAAGGTCTATTTTTCCAAAGGACGATTTTTTCACTAAAAGGTCGATGGCGGAATCGATGTTGGCAAACCCAATGCGCCTCAGGTCTCCTTTTGCTTTTGAGAGCGCCAACCTTACGATGCGCCGTTGCAATGCTTTGTGATAACGGTTTAGCACCGGAACAGACAGCTCGATCTGACTTTGTCGAATGCGTAATACGGCTTTTTCAAAAAACGGCTGAACCAAGTCTTCGATCCATTCTTCTTCGGATCTTACAATTGATGAAAGCCGGTTTAACATTTCGGAAATATTCGGATTGTATGCTGTCTTCAACATCGGAATCAAATCGTGACGCACCCTGTTTCTTAGATGTCTTGTGTCCGCATTGGTTCGGTCGAATACGCATTTCAACCCGTTTTGGACTAAAAAATCAATGATATCGGACCTTTTTATTCTTATCATCGGCCGAATGATCTTCTCGCCTCTTTTCGGAGGGATGCCCGATAACCCCAGCGTTCCGGTGCCCCGAAGCAGATTCATCAGCACAAGCTCTGCATTGTCATCGGCATGATGTCCTAAGGCAATTTTATCGTATTGATAGGTATTTGCAATCTGTTCCAAAAATTCATAGCGAACGCGCCGGGCGGCTTCTTCCAAAGAAAGTTTGTGTTCCCGCTGATATCGGCGAACATTTCGTTTTTGTACATAGCAGGGCAAGTCGAAAGTTGCAGCGACGGATTCGACAAACTCGGCGTCTTTGTCGGAATCGTTTTGCCGAAGACAGTGATTCAAATGCGCAACACCCAGTATTAGGGATAAATGAGGGGCGAGTTTAAAGAGAATGTTAAGAAGTGCTACCGAGTCAGGCCCTCCGGATACACCGATAATCACCGAATCTTTGGGTTTCAGCATCCCATGGGCATAAATTGTTTTTTCTACGGTTTTTAACAACCTGTTATTCAAATGTTTTCTCAATACCGTTATGGATAAAATCCAGCAAATCTGCGGCCTGTGTTATATCCGCATATAAACTAGAAGCAATTATTACATGAATTATCATAAGGTTGCATACCATATCCGTCTTTTAAATTATGATATAGAGACCCATTATTGTCAATAAAAAACACTTGTTCGCATACCCTATGGCGGCATCCACGAAAGCGCGCTCATTCTTTTTTACCTTGAAAAAATTTTCTATCAATTATATTGAATATAGCGGTTGTGCTAGGCGGGGAGCTAGCGGTGCCCTATTCCCGAAATCCGCTGATGCGGGGCTGAATTCCCTTTGAAGGGTTTGAAACTGGAAGCCTATAAGTCAATGTGGCCGGCCGCCGCGCAACAGGCGGTTACGAACCTCGTCAGGTCCGGAAGGAAGCAGCGATAAGTAATGCGGCCTGTGTCGTGGATTGATCCCGGTCAGTGATTTGGCTTATTACATTTCAGCAAAGATTCGACAGGGGGTGCACAACCAGCTTTCCCGCTCGCTTTCCAATATCACATGCTTATCTTTTAAATCCCCGAACCTATATACATAAATTGCCATTTCCGGCTTGACAATATGTCATATAGTCTTATTTTCTGAGCGTTATTGTCGCATTCGTGCCAATACATCAATTCATCAATATTCGGATGGTAAATCATTAAAAAAATAGAGGAGATCACAACGGCTGATGGCGAAAAAAAATGGAATCAAAATTCATACGAAGGTTGAGGAAACCGTCAGTGAAGACAAAAAACCCAAAAATGGCGCTCCCCAAAAAGAGGAGAGCAGCCAAACTGTTGAGCCTCTCAAAGAGATGGAAGAAAAGATAGAATCTCTTAAAAAGGAAGCGACGGAAAACCATGATCGATTGTTGAGGGTGGCTGCGGAGTTTGAAAATTATAAAAAGCGCACCGCCCGTGAAATGAATGATTTCAGAAAGTTTGCCAATGAAAATTTTGCAAGAGCCATGCTCCCGGTGGTCGACAGTCTTGACCTTGCCATTACATCGGCCGGCAATGACCGGCAGACAAACAGCTCCGTGGTGGAAGGCGTCACCATGACTCTTAAGGAAATATATAAAGTTTTCGAACAGTTCGGGATTAAACCGATTGAGTCTATCGGGAAAACATTTGACCCTGTTTTTCATCAGGCGATGATGCAGGAAGAAACAGAGGCATATCCTGAAAACACCGTATCCAGAGAGCTCCAAAAGGGATATATGATTCACGACAGGTTGCTCAGACCAGCCATGGTGGTGGTATCCAAAAAAAAAGAAGCATCTGAAGATATTGAAAATCAGACGAAAAATAGAGAGGATAAATAGATTATTTCATTAACTAGGAGGATAACAAATGGGTAAAGTCATTGGAATCGATTTGGGCACAACGAATTCATGTGTCGCAATCATGGAAGGCGGCGATGCAAAGGTGATCACCAACCCTGAGGGGGGGCGCACCACTCCATCCATCGTTGCCGTTTCAGAAAACGGGGAAAGATTGGTAGGTCAAATTGCAAAACGGCAGGCCATTACCAATCCCGAAAATACGGTATTTGCCGTAAAAAGGCTTATCGGCCGGAAATTCCGTTCAAAGGAAGTTCAAGACGACATAAAGATCTTGCCATACAAAATTGAAGAGGCCAGCAACGGCGACGTTCGCATCAACCTCAGAGGGAAACAGAACAGCGCAGCGGAAATATCCTCTTTTATCTTGGCAAACATCAAACACACGGCCGAAGAATATCTTGGAGAAAAGGTTACCGATGCGGTGATAACAGTGCCTGCTTATTTTGATGACAGTCAACGTCAGGCCACCAAGGACGCCGGAAAGATCGCCGGACTCAACGTGCTCAGGATCATCAACGAACCCACAGCCGCATCTTTGGCCTACGGCATGGACAAAAAGAAAGAAGAAAAGATAGCAGTTTTTGATTTAGGCGGCGGTACTTTCGACATTTCTATTCTTGAAATCGGTGAAGGCGTATTCGAAGTCAAGGCCACAAATGGCGATACCCATCTTGGCGGCGAAGATTTCGATCTAAGGCTGATCGATTATCTGGCCAATGAGTTCAAAAAGGACCAGGGGATTGACCTTAGAAACGACAAGATGGCCCTTCAACGGTTGAAAGAAGCCGCTGAAAAGGCCAAAATGGAGCTTTCCTCATCCATGGAGACCGATGTTAATCTTCCTTTCATCACCGCCGATGCTTCGGGTCCCAAACATCTTAACATAAAAATTACCAGGGCCAAACTCGAAGGACTTGTCAGCGATCTCCTTGACAAGCTGGAAAATCCTTGCAGACTCGCGTTAAAAGACGCGGGGTTAAGCGCCAATAACATTGATGAAGTCATTCTGGTTGGCGGCATGACCCGTATGCCGGCGGTTCAGGACCGTGTCAAAAAAATCTTCGGCAAAGACCCGCATAAAGGCGTCAACCCCGACGAAGTTGTCGCCGTTGGCGCCGCTATCCAGGGCGGGGTGCTTAAGGGAGATGTCAAAGATGTTCTTCTTCTCGATGTTACGCCCCTTTCTCTGGGAATAGAAACCCTCGGCGGCGTCATGACGCGGCTGATCGAAAAAAACACCACCATTCCCACGAAAAAGAGCCAAATCTTTTCTACGGCGGCAGATAACCAACCGGCGGTATCCATCCACGTGCTTCAGGGCGAACGGGAAATGGCCGCAGGCAACAAAACCCTTGGCCGCTTCGAACTTGTAGGAATACCGCCTGCGCCAAGGGGCATACCGCAGATCGAAGTCACCTTTGATATCGATGCCAACGGCATCGTCAACGTCTCTGCAAAGGATATGGCCACCGGCAAGGAGCAATCCATTCAGATTACCGCATCCAGCGGTTTATCCAAAGAAGAAATCGACAAACTTGTCAAAGACGCAGAACTTCATGCCGAAGAGGACAAAAAGAAAAAGGATCTGGTCGATGCCCGGAATCATGCCGACGCATTGATCTACTCCACCGAAAAATCGATTAAAGATCTCGGCGACAAGATTGATGCGGGTACCAAGAGCAAGGTTGAAGCGGCCATCGAACCGCTTAAAAAAGCCATGGAAGGCGATGACGCCGACGAGATCCGGCGATTGAGCGAAGAATTGACCCAGGCGTCTCATAAACTGGCCGAAGCCATGTATCAGCAGGCGTCGCAAAACGACGCTCAGCAGCATGCCCACGCAGGTGCATCCGGCAATCAGGAAGCCGGATCATCCGGACCGGACGAAGATGTGGTGGATGCCGATTTTGAAGAGGTCAAAGAAGACGACAAAAAATAATCGCATATTCTGTACTTCGAAAAAAATCCTGCGTGCCTGTTTGTGCGCAGGATTTTTTTTAAGCCGGTCATTCGGTGACCCAAACAATAAATATAATAGGAGTCTTAATCATGGTTAAACTAAAGTGGTTAATAACTTCTGCAGGCGTAAAAATGCCCGGGATAATTTACGGCACGGCCTGGAAAAAGGACCGAACGGCAGATTTGGTTGTGAAAGCCGTGCAAGCAGGATTCAGGGGAATCGATACCGCCTGCCAGCCGAGACACTATAATGAACCCCTGGTAGGAACAGCCATCGACAGACTGAAAGCCCTTGGCATCGAGCGTGAAGATTTGTTTCTGCAAACTAAATTCACCCCACTTTCCGGTCAGGATCCCAACCAAGTACCCTACGATATCAATTCCCCGGTCGAGCTGCAGGTCGCCCAATCTTTTGAGACATCGAAAAAAAGCCTGCAAACAGAATATGTGGATTCTTTAATCCTGCATTCACCGATGACACCCCGCGCGGTTTTGATGACGGTATGGAACGCCATGGAAAAAATCCAAAAGGCCGGCGGCGCTCGCCAGTTGGGAATCAGCAACTGTTACGATGCGCAAGTGCTTCAATCTCTTTATTCCGATGCCGACGTTAAGCCGGCAGTCGTACAAAATCGATTTTATCGGGAAACGAATTATGATGCCGACCTGCGTCATTGGTGTTCTCATCATGGCGTCATTTACCAGAGTTTTTGGACCCTCACCGCAAATCCCCATATCCTGGCGAGCAACACCGTCCGAACCATCGCTCAAAAGTATAAAAAAACCGAAGCGCAAATCTTTTTTCGATACCTCAGTCATTCCGGTATCGTTCCCCTCACCGGAACGTCCTCGGAGAAACACATGAATGAAGATCTCGGCATCTTTGGTTTTGAGCTTTCTTCAGCGGATTTAAAGCATGTGGATCTTCTGCTGAATCGGGTATAGCCGGTCTGACGATTCTCGATCCGGGAAAGTCGGCGGTCTTTTCAGAATCCCGATCCCAGCTCACTGTGAGAGTGGATGTCAGAGACGCCGATGATCATCGGAAAACGAGATACCCGGACTTGAAGCAAGTTCGTGAGAAAAACTGATCTTCTGAACAAAAGACATGCCGGTTAGGACTCGGCTTCGGAAGATGGTTTGAAAGCCTAATTCGCAGGGGGACGATCTTCGCTGATACTGTTTTCATCACAGTAACGCCGGATAATGTCCAAGAAAACAGGGCCGTATCTCCTTTCCTTGACCTGGCCGACGCCGTGGATCTGGAGCAGGCTCTCTTTGGATCGAGGCATCCGGGCAGCCATCTCCGTTAAGGTCCGGTCGGAAAAAATCACAAATGGCGGGATTTGGGCTTCATCGGCCAGTCGTTTGCGCTTTTTCCTTAACAATTCAAAAAGCAAGGGGTCATGGGGTATCCTTTCCGCTTCGGTCGAGGTCTTCTTTTTTGCTTCTTCGGGAATGGAAGTTTCAGCAGGCAAAAAGCCACGGAAGCTGGTTTGATCCCGGAAGAGCGCCCATGCTTTGGGCGTCAGGTGCAGCCCGCCGTATTCCATATCCTGGGACATGAACCCTTTATGCAGCAGCTGGCGGGCCAGATGCCGCCACTGGTTTCTGGAATACTCCAATCCGATGGCGTAAGTGGAGAGTCTATGATGGCCGCGCCGGAGAACCTTTTGGGCCTTGGAGCCCCGCAAAACATCGATGATATGCTCCACACCGAATGATTCATTGGTGCGTTTGACGCAGGAGAGCAGCTTTTGGGCGGCCACGCTCAAATCTTCGGGTGCTGATTTTGTCGCCAGGCAGTTGTCGCACATACCGCATGTCTCTTGCCCATAGCGCTCTCCGAAATAGTCCAGCATCACCCGTCGCCGGCACACGTCGGTTTCCACATAGCGTAGCAAAGTGGTAAGCAGCAGATTGGCTGTTCGCTGACGGGAGGTGTTCATCCGTCCGATCATGAACTTTATCTTGTGAATATCTCCGTAGGAGTAAAGCAGCAGGCAACGGGCTTTCATGCCGTCCCTTCCGGCGCGACCGATCTCCTGGTAATAACTTTCCATATTTTTGGGCAGATCGTAATGAATGACAAAACGAATATTGCTTTTATCGATGCCCATACCAAATGCAATGGTGGCCACCATCACTTGCACATCGTCTTTGGAAAAGCGTTCCTGGTGTCCCTTGCGTTCGACATCGGACAGGCCGGCGTGGTAGGGCAGCGCCGGGATGCCGTCTTGGGTCAGCAAAAGGGCAAGCCGGTCCACCTGCTTTCTCGTTGCGCAATAAATGATGCCCGGCTGATCCGGATGCCGGCGAATCATGTTCAAAACCTGCCGGTACGGATTGTCCTTAAAAGCCACCTCTAAAAACAAATTGGGACGATCAAAGCCGGAAACAAATTCGGTGTTTTCACCCAGCCCGAGACAATTTTTAATGTCCCTGCGAACTTGCTCCGTTGCAGTGGCGGTCAGGGCCATGCACACCGCCTTGGGCAGTTGCTCCCGGACCGCTGTCAGGCGCCGGTATTCCGGCCGGAAATCATGACCCCACTCGGAAATGCAGTGGGCCTCGTCTATTGCCAGACAGTCGACCCGGATCGAGCCCAGCAATTCCAGCAGCGAATCCTTGAGTAGCGTTTCAGGCGCCACATACAGCAGCTTTGCCGTTCCGCTTTTTACCTTTGCCATATTGGCTCGGTACGTGCCCGGTTCGAGGGCGCTGTTTAACATCACCGCCGCCACCCCGTTTTCGCGCATCTGCTGGATCTGATCGGTCATCAAAGAAATCAAAGGCGACACGACAATGGTCAGCCCATCGAACAACAGGGCCGGTATCTGATAACAAAGGGATTTTCCGCCGCCGGTGGGCATGATCACCAAAGCATTATTGCCGGCCATGACATGGGCGATGATCTGGGCTTGAAGGGATACAAAGTCTTTAAAGCCGAAAATTTTTTGCAGGACCGAGTGGGCCTTTATCATGATGTCGGGCATGTTTTTCCCTAAAGGATTTGAGCGATGTTTGTCATTTTATGGCAAAAAGATAATTATTTGTCAACATTCGCTTTTATCCAACATGGGGAGTAGCCTTATGAACATTTCTGATAATAAACAATTAACTAAAACCTATCCCCTTTACAACAGTCTTGACATGTTAGGTTAAATATATGTAGAAAAAATATGGTTTGATAATAAATTCTGGCCTTTTTAATCTTGTATAACCATCGTATTTCCGACATTAAAATCTTTACCGAATCCTGCTTTCTTGATATTGTCTTTTTACTATTTTTTACCGCATTATATAGGAAATCAATGAGCTGAAACAAATGGAATTACATGCTGTAAAAAGGTGGTCCACATGAAAACAATGAAAGTACTGCTTTATTCACTGGCAATTGTGGTCATCGCTTTAACCTCTTTTCAAAGCATTGCCGCGGCCGCGCAGGTAACAAGAATCAATCAAAACAAAGGTTTTATTTTCATCGACGGTACCATCGCCGAAGGATTCGTAATGGGAGCAAATGTGTGCTTTTATACTTCTTCAGGCGAAAAAATCACTTGCGGTAGAATTGAACAGGCTTCGGAGAATTTTGCCAGGGTTAAGATAAGCAACAGAATCGCATACAAAATCCATTATGGAATGACAGCAGAGCTTCCGGTTAAAAATGATAGCAAAGAAAAAGCAACAGCGCCGCTGCCGTGTACCACCGATTCCGATTGCGGTGATGCCGGATTTTGTTTTGAAGGAAGGTGTCGGCAAAGATAACTTTATTAGGGATAAGATAAATATTGATTACCTTGTCGGTCACCTGCATGGCCGTCACGATATCCAGCATATTGGTGGTCTCGCCGATCTGCTTTCTCTCCAGAAGATGAAATGGATGATCTTTTTTAAATCGGATGCTGTTTGGAAATCATCCTGACTTTTCAGTAAATTCAGACCACCCATATTTTCTCTTTCGGATCTTTCAGAACTTCGCCGATTTCCGCTGTATCGCCGATACCCGCATCCCGAAGAGCCTTAACGATCGCATCGGCGTGGTCGCTGCCGACGCTGATCAGCAATCCACCAGAGGTCTGGGGATCGAACATCACGTCCCGCACAGAATGCGATACCCTTTGACCGAAATCAATCATCGATTCCCGGAGGCAGCTTGGACGCTCAACCGGATCCGGTGACCGCCTCGGTCAGACGAATTTTTTTAATTTCATCCACGAGTGCTCTCCTTTATTGGTTTTACTTTTCTTGATAGGTGATCCGGTAAACAAACGTGGCCGGATCATAGAAATCAAGGGGGAGACCGCCGACTTCGGCATAGGGGTAACCGAACGTATTGAGCGGCGGACCCTCCTGAGGCGGATTCAGCACCACGTCGCGACCGTGGGCAATGACGACGCGGTACGGATCGATACCGCCCCAGAAGTAATCGCGATACGCTTTGGTTTTAGGGTCCTTCAGATCGAGTTTTTCGACAAGCATTTTTTTGCGCACGTCTGCCGGATCAACCGAGACCCAGCCATATCCGGGAAGAAAAAACTCCGCCCAACAGTGCTGCCAGGTGGTGACATCCTGTTGGGGCTTTTTCCCGAGTCTGAGGCCGAAGACCTCTCGGGCCGGTATACCGGCGGCCCGGGCCAATGCAATAAAGACCGACGAAATATCCGTGCATTTGCCGCCCCGTGTTTGCAACAGTTTGTCAACATCACCCAGGCCGCATCCCACGGTTTTAGGGTCCCGATACATGTTTTCACAGGTCCAGTCATAAATCGCTTTGGCTTTTTCCAGCACCGTGTCCTTTCCCTTGGTAATGGTGTCGGACAGTTTTTTCACCGCACCGATCGTCGGACCAAGAGAAGTGGGCTTCAAATACTTTGCATAATCGGCCGGATCCCAGGCCGGTTCTTTAGTCGGGAAATCACGTTGATGAACTTCACGCCGTTCAACCTTGAAAGAAAACCGCAGTGTTCGTTTTTTGGCGTCTTTCGGCCATTGGGCATATAGAATCGGCGTGCCGTAATACCGGTCCGTATACACACCGATATTGACATAATCTCCTGAAGTTTTAATGTCGCTGATGAGTTGATTCTTGTCGGAAACAGGGTAAGGAATCCATAGCCGGGCAACCTCTCCCGGCATCCGGGCTGAAAGATCCACATCCATGGTGATAGTCCCGGAACGGGTTGTTGACAGCGCACTCGACCAAACGCCAAAAGTAAACAAAGCAGTAAAAAAGGCGACGATTAGATTTTTTCTCACGATTCTTCCCTTATTTTTAACAGATGATATATGATAATAAAATAGAGATGATGGGCGATGGGGCAATTGGAACTTATAACATAAAATGAGGCGGCAAAATGATGGATCTTTCGGTCCGACCTACGGCCCTACCATCCCCGGGCAGATTAATTGACAGCGCTCAGGTAAAACCGAAAAAATAGTACATATATTATTTCCCGATGCAAAATTGATGTTTTGAAATTACAATAGGGGCTTACATTTTGTCAAAGTCATAATATCTATTGTCCAAAATTCAGATATTGATAATATCTATATCCGATAAAACCTTGATTAAAATAAATCGTTTGATTAAAATTTGATCCAGCGAGACACCGTAAAATGATCAAGGAGACAGGACATGCGGATTGTCGACATGAGATCGGACACCATTACACAACCGACTTCTTCCATGCGCCGGGCCATGTTCGAAGCCGAAGTCGGAGACGATGTATTTGGTGAAGATCCAACGGTCAACCGCCTGGAAGAGATGGTAGCCGAACGGCTGGGAAAAGAAGCCGCCTTGTTTGTGGCCAGCGGCACCATGGCAAACCTGGTGAGCCAACTCACCCACTGCGGCCGGGGCGATGAAATGATTCTCGGCGATCAGTCCCATATGTTTTTTTATGAACAGGGAGGTTCCGCAGCATTGGGCGGTATACACCCCCGCAGCTTGCCAAATAAACCGGACGGCACAATTCCACCGGCGGAGATAGAAGCCGCTATTCGGCCGGAGGACGTCCATTTCCCAAAAACAAAACTTATTGTTCTGGAGAATACCCATAACCGGTGTAACGGCCGCCCCCTGGATGCCGGCTATATACATTCCGTGGCCAAATTGGCCCGTCGTTACGGATTGAAATTACATATAGATGGTGCGCGACTTTTCAATGCGGCAACAGCACTTGGTGTGGCAGCCGAAGATCTGGTTGCCGAAGCCGATTCCGTCAGCATCTGCCTGAGCAAAGGATTGGCGGCGCCGGTGGGCTCTGTCGTCTGCGGAACCGAGGAGTTTATTGCTCGAGCCCGGCGAAACCGCAAAATTGTCGGCGGCGGCATGCGTCAAGCCGGCGTCCTTGCCGCAGCCGGCATCGTGGCGATCACCGAAATGGTGGACCGCCTGGCAGATGACCATGAAAATGCCGGGAAATTGGCCGACGGCCTTGCAAACATACCGGGCCTGTCCATCGATCCGGAGATGGTCTCGACCAATATCGTATACTTTGATGTCACTAAAGAAAATTTGACCGCACGCATTTTGGTGGAAAACATCGATAGACAGGGCATTCGCCTGCTCCCTACCGGCCCGCATCGATTGAGAGCCGTTACCAATTATCATGTAACGTCTTCGGATATCGATTACGTGTTAGATGTATTTTCAGATACCTTGAAACGGTTATAGTTTTTTTGAGCCCTCGGGGAGTTTTTCTTCGAAATCCTTAAGTAGAGCGGAATGGAGCAGCTTTCTAAAAAACACCCCGATTCGTCAGTTCTTTAATGTTTGAAGCTTCTTTGCCCTGTATAGACCATGGTCGCGCCGAATTCGTTGCACGCCTCTATGGACTGGTAATCATTTTCCGATCCCCCGGGTTGAATCACCGACGTTACCCCCTCTTTCAGGCCGACGTCGATACCGTCTCTGAAAGGGAAAAAGGCATCGCTGACCATTGCGGAGCCGATGAGGCCGCCTTTCTCTTTTGCTGCTTTGGCATCGATCTCGGCTTTTTTTTCCTCATCCTTAAGATCGTTATACGGAATATGATACATTTCAAAGCAGTAGCGGTCGGTCAGCTTTCGGTAGGCCTTGTCCCTGGCGATTTCCGCAACGCCCACCCGGTCTTGCTCGCCGGTGCCGATGCCGACGGTAACCTCGTCTTTGACGTAAATGACGGAGTTGGAGGTAATGCCGGATTCCACGAGCCATCCGAACAGCAGGTCGTCGTATTCCTTTTCCGTGGGTTCGCGGCTGACCTGGTACGCCTGCCCCTTATATTCGCATGCGGCAAGTTTCAGGTCCGCTTTTGTCCGGGCCGCCGGAACAAAGGACCACTGGGCGATGATGCCGCCGTCAATCAGGCTTTTAAACTCCACGCATCTCTGCCCCACAAAGGTCTGCAGCCGACCGATATTATTGATGCGGATCACCCTGAGATTTTTCTTCTTTGAAAAAATCCCCATGACCCCGTCTTCAAAGTCGGGCGCAACAACCACTTCGGCGTATTGTTCGGTGATGGCCTGGGCCGTTGCCCGGTCAACAGCCCTGTTCACAGCGATGCATCCGCCAAAGGCCGCCACCCTGTCCGCCATGTTCGCCTTATGGTAGGCGTCGACCAACGTATCCGAACGGGCCACCCCGCAGGGGTTGTTGTGTTTGACGATGACCACGGTGGGTTTGTTTGTAAAATACCTTAAGATATTCAATGAATTATCGGCATCGGTCAGGTTGGTTTTACCGGGGTGCTTGCCGGATTGCAACAGTTCAATATCGGAAGCCAGATATTGACCCGGCTGAATTGATTCGGTTTCCGCAAGAACCAGATTTCCATTGACCAGTTTGTAAAGGGCGGCTTCCTGTCCCGGATTTTCACCGTACCTCAACCCCTTCTGGATGTTATCGATCGTCCAAGCCACTTTTTCATAAAAAAGGGTTTGCCGTCGGTTCTCATCCACGAAACTTATCTCCATCTTCGGCGGGAAATGGTCGTCCATTATCGTCCGATACATCTTCTTTAAATCTTCTGCCATTTTCTTCTCCTTTTTTGAAAGCCATTGAAATTTTCAGTCCTTTTAAACCGATCAATCTGAAGCGGCAATACGTTGACAACGCAAATGTATTACAAATTTTTCTCTCTATAAATTATAGCACTCCGTCACTTCGTCTAACGGCCTGGAATCCAAAAAGTCCGAGATAGTTCGGTCATAAACCGCCGTGTGGTCGAACGCCTTTTGGGCGAGGCGGTAGCGAAGCTGCAATGATATGGCGCCGTCGTTTGAGGTCATTTCCGACAGAATCGCCGAATAGTCCGACGGATCGACAACCGATGCAACCCGGATAAAATTTTTGGCAGACGCGCGAATCATGCACGGCCCGCCGATATCGATATTGCCCCGGGCCATTTCAACCGTTACACCCGATTTCGAAATGGTGTCTTTAAATGGATATAAGTTGCAAAGGGTCAAATCGATATGAACGGAACCTGTTCGTTGGATGTCGGAATTGTGGGCATCATTGTAAGTTTCGGTCAACAATCCGAGATAGATTTTAAAATCCAGCGTCTTCACCAGGCCGCCCTGGGTTTCCGGCTGACCGGTATAATCCGATACCTGCATCAGGCAGGAATCCGCTTTTTCCCCGAGAATTTCTTTGATTTTTTTGTATGTCCCGCCCGTTGAAAAAATTTTTATCCCGGGATTGATCCGGACAAGCTCCGGGATAAACGTCTCCAGACCGCTTTTGTCGAAAACACTGGCAAGTACATGTCTGACTTTGACGAAATCATCTATCCGTTCCACCACATTCATGCTCATAATATTTACCCCTTTCTCCTTTTTGCAAGAATCAATCGCTGTAAAAGTTTAAAAGTTGCTTTGACAGAAGCCGCAACTATATATATAGACAGAAACGGTGAACCTAATATTTGCACTTACTATTATCTTGCCGGAAATTCAAGAGGACACATTATAAAAGATGATGAACGTTTTGGCCGTCGGCCTCATTTTCATGTTCGGATTGTGCATCGGAAGCTTTTTAAATGTCTGCATCTATCGGCTGCCGTCCTCGATGTCGATTATCCGCCCGTCCCGCTCAATGTGCCCGAAATGCGGCAGCGCCATATCCTTTTATGACAATATACCCGTTTTCAGCTACTTATGGCTCAAAGGCCGGTGCCGGCACTGCCAAGCGCCCATATCCTTGCGCTATCCGATAGTGGAGATGATAACCGGCATCATCTCCGTCGATATTTATTTCATGTTCGGTCCGACCTTGTCAGGCGCCGTTTATTTCATATTTATTTCATCGCTGCTGGTTATCACCTTCATAGACATCGATCATAAAATTATACCGGACGTCATCACGCTCCCCGGCATTCCCGCCGGCCTTGCCGCATCCTTTGTTTTGCCCGCCATCTCGTTTAAAACAGCGCTTTTGGGTTTGCTGGCCGGAGGGGGCAGTCTTTTGATCGTTGCATGGACGTACAGCCTGATCACCCGCAAAGAAGGTATGGGCGGCGGAGACATCAAGCTTCTGGCAATGATCGGAGCTTTTGTCGGCTGGAAAGGGGTTGTCTTTACGATTTTCTCCGCATCGGTTGCGGGGACTTTCGTGGGATTGATCGTCATGCTGGTTAAAGGAAAAGATTTGAAATATGCGATTCCATTCGGCCCATTTCTCTCCATCGGCGCCATGTCCTATATTTTTTTCGGAGAAAAGGTTATGTTGTGGTATTTTCATTCTTTTTAATCAGTGTCCAATTCAGAAATAGGCAACTTTTGTCCTGATCAAGGCCGCACAAGGGTTTACGGTGAGACGTACATCTGTATGTCGCAGCCGGAAATCCGCGGAGAACGCCGAGCAGGACAAAAAGGGCCATTTATGAACGGACACTAGGAGGTTATCATCACCTTAAGATATAGATCCCCCCGTTCGCCATCAGCCATTTTACCCAAACCTCTCAACCGCAGCTTATTTCCTTCCTTTATCCCGGGGGGAACGATCACCTTAACAATCCGTTTTTGAAATCCCCACGGGATGTTGACCAGCTTCTGGGTTCCGATCAACGCCTCGAAAGGCGAAATGCTGATGGTACCGTACAGGTGAGGGTCCTTTCCGACACCGACCGGCCGAATCACCTGCAGACGATGGGTTTTTCTTTTGGCCGTGACACGGCGGAGTTTATCGGAGGCGCCGGTTCCGGGTAAGGCAAGAAAAACCTTTAGGCACGCGATCCCAAAAACAAATCCGCCGATATGGGCCCACCAGGCAATGCCGCTGATCTGACCATGACTTCCCGCTGCATTTATAAACTGCAAAAAAAACCAAAAACCCAAAAAGAAATAGGCCGGAATTTCAATAAACCAGGGAATAAAGATGATGGGAATCAGCGTTAATATTTTGGAATGGGGATGAAGAATCAGATAGGCCCCCATAACGCCCGCAATGGCACCGCTGGCACCGATGGTAGGCACGTTGGAATGAAAGTTGAAAATGAGCTGGGAAAGGCCCGACACCAACCCGCATAAGAGATAAAAGACCAGGTATCGAAAAGGACCCAATCGATCTTCGACATTATCGCCGAAGATGAAAAGAAACCACATGTTTCCCAAAATATGCCAGAACCCGCCGTGCAGGAACATGAAAGAAACCAAGGACAAGGCCTGCTGTCCGAAGGTGAAGTAGGACGCAATCTGCGGGATCGAATATCTGGCGGGAACCAGGCCGTAGATATAGACAAAACGATCTAAATTGGGCCCCTGGGCCAGCTCGATAAAATAAACGATAACATTGATGACGATAATGGTCGTGTTTACGATGGGATAATTTCTGGAAGGTATGGTGTCGCGTATCGGTATCATGGAAAATCATCGGCTGCATGCGTCAGCGCAATGGATAATCTTTTTTTTAAAATCGGATGCTGTTTGAGTGAAATAGGGATCGTTAAGAATGAACAGGCGCGTTCCGAAATCGTATCTTTAAAAGAGCTTAAGCGGATAGATTTAACCTACTGCTATTTAAAAGACGGTATCCTGTTCTTTCTTTACGAACCCTTGCCGCGAGTTCATGCGGTTTAATAAAAAGATTATCCATGGAGCGCATGTTCGGAAAACACCCCGACCCGTCAAATATTTTTCAAGGAACAGTTCGGGAAAGCGCCCCGGCAGCCAGTTGACCCACGGTGCGCTCCACAATCCGCATGTTGATAAAAATGCTTATGCGTGCTTCATCGTCGATCAAATTTGCGAGTAAAGGCTTTATCGCCTCCGAAGATATCGCTCCGGCCACCCATGCGGCAAGCCCCCGAAGGTGCGAATCTTTGGACTGCAAAAAAGGGGCTATATAATCGCCTGCATCTCCGACGAGTTCCGACCGCCCATGGGCCAGTCTTCCCAATCCCCAGAGCACCCCCCGCTGAAGCATCTCGTATTCGAGATAGTTGCCGGCTTCGTTGATATAGGATAGCAGAATGCCCGCATATTCCCTGGCCAGCCCGCCATGACGGACCATGATTTCACCCATGGCCTCCGGCGAACCCCAGCCGATCCCTCCGGATTCGTCGTTTAAATTCCATATCAGCCGACGCATAACGACCCGGGCCGACTCGAGATCATCATGGGCAAGGCTGGCAACGACGGCACCCATTGCCGTAACCGCACGCCATTTAATCAATTCGTCTTTATGGTATAAAAATGAAAACAGCGGATTAACCGCCTGCCGGGCCGGCATGAGGCAGACGGTTTCAAGGCTCTTTTCAAATTCGTCATGATTTAAAAGCGCCAGAATGTCTTTTTTGAGCTGTCTGCCCGCCATTTGCCTGCCCTGCGATGTTTTTTCTTTCAGAGACCTTAGAAGTAGTTTCGAAACCCCCTCTTGGGCTCGATCTCTGTGTTGGGCTGAAACATCCAATCCTCGAAATATTCCCGATATTCCTGCGGTTGGCCGTTTCAGTCCGCCTTGACCTTGAGCCCAATTGTAGGTTATGAAACCACTTCTATCAAAAGGTCATCCATTATCTTCCCAGTAGATACAGTCTTCGGGGCAGTATTTTATCGCCTCATCGACTTCCGCCTCCGGATAAGCGGACAATTCGGCCACCTCGATATATCCGGCCTCGTTCATGCGGAAAACCAACGGGCAGACCTCAATACAGGCCCCGCATAAACTGCATCGACTCAGATCGACAACCGGTACTTTCATACCTTCTCATTGACGGCCCGGCCCACTCTTTTCCCCAGTTCAAAACAGGCCTCCAATCCCTTCTTTTCCGGAACATACTGAATTCTGATACCGGGGTCGATGACATCGAATTTCATGGCGTCGAATTCTTCATTGATCAGTTTGACCGCTTCACCGCTCCAGCCGTAAGAGCCAAAGGCAGCGCCGATCTTGTTTACGGGTTTAAGCCCCTTCATATAGACCAAAAAATCACTGACCGTGGGAAACAACTGGTTGTTCAACGTTGGCGACCCCACGACGACGGCTGCGGCATCCAGAACTTCCGTCATAATTTCGCTGCGATGGGAGGACCGTATATGTATCGGTCTCACGAATACCCCTTCATCGGCGATTCCCGCCGCAATCTCATCGGCCATGGCTTCGGTACTGTGCCACATGGTGTCGTAAACCACGACGGCCTTTTTCTCTTGCTCCTGTCTGGCCCATTTTGCATAGGCATCGATGATTTTGCCCGGATTTTTACGCCATATGATGCCGTGATCCGGGCATATCATATCGATTTCAAGTCCCATTTGGGAAACATTGTCCAGGAGTTTAAGAATCAGCGGCGAATACAAAAGCAAAATATTGGCATAGTATTTTTTCGCATGAAGCATGATGTCGTCACCGATCTGATCGTCGAATCTTTCATGCCCGGCATAGTGCTGGCCGAATCCGTCACTGGAAAAAAGGATTTTGTCTTCCTTCAGATAGGTAAACATGCTGTCCGGCCAATGAACCATGCGGGTTTCGAGAAATGTCAGTGTCCTTTTTCCCAGACTCAGCACATCGCCGGTGCCGAGGGCATGATAATTCCACTTCTGATCGAAATGCCGGGCCAGATTTTTGGCGCCCATTTTTGAACAATAAAGGGGTTTGTCTTCGCCGATTCTGTGCATCACCCTCGGCAGCCCGCCGGAATGGTCCATTTCCGTGTGATTGCTGATGACCACGTCTATCTGTTTGGGATCGATTATTTTTGCTATATTACCAATGAGTTGATCACCATAATCCTTCTTGACGGTGTCGATGAGCGCAATTTTCTCATCCACGATCAAAAATGCGTTATAACTGGTGCCGCGATAGGTTGAATATCCGTGGAAATCCCTTATGTTCCAGTCAATAACGCCGACGTCATAAATTCCATTTGTAATTTCTACCGGTCTCATCTTTCTCCTGTCCTGTATTATTCTTTTTCAAAATCATCTTTTGATGCACCGCAAACCGGACATACCCAATCATCCGGCACGTCTTCCCATTTTGTTCCCGGCGCCACGCCGCTGTCGGGATCACCCTGTTCCGGATCATACACATAACCGCAAACCGAACAAACATATTTGTCCATTTGAATCCTCCTTTTTGATTGAATTTAACAATTCACTTCATATGACTTCAACAAAATAACTGCAAAGTTATTACTTTTATAGTTTGTGCGGGTTTTAATCAAGGTATAATTATAGCCAGTTATACTTGAGATTTTTTGACTGCGACGGATACCGTTCAATATGTCGCCCCCTATAATGAAACGAGTGTTCAGCATTCAAATCCTGAACACTGAAGACTGAACTCTGAACACTTAACCAAGAGCAATCGGTATGTAAGGGGCTAAGCGCCGGCTGCCGCCGAACCGGGCCCGGCAAGGGGTTTGAACATTTTCTTTCCGGCGCCGCACACCGGACATTTCCAGTCATCCGGCAAATCGGCAAACCGGGTCCCTTTGGGAATTTTTCCTTTTCGATCTCCTTTGTCAGGATTATAAATATATCCGCAATTCACTGTCTGGCATTGATACATCTCTTCGGGTTCGGCCATCTATTCCTCCTCTAATCGTTTTCATTACGTCATAAGAACGTTTGCAGCGACCAGAAAAAGATCCGAGTCGCGCAGGACGCCCACCAGTTTTTTTCCTTCAAACACCGGCAAGACGGTAATTTTGTTACGGTAAATCATTTTAAGGGCATCCAAAAAACCGGCATCGGCCTCAATCGTTCCCCTTACCTTGAGCATCACGTCTTTGACTTGGGTTTGAGAATTTTGTCTGACTCTGGATCTGAATCCCTGTTTTGATTGATCCATATCGTGGGCGTCGGCTTCGGCAAAAGCAATGGATATGCCCAGCGATCGCAGTTTCCCGCTGATTCCGCCGGCGATTTCCGGTATCAACACCTCCAAAATGCTTTTAAAATCGAGGATGCCCACCAGTTCGCCCTGTGTGTCAAGTACAAGGCTGGTGCGGTGTCCCGCCTCGGTACATTTCCCGGTTTCCGCCTGGCAATATATTCGCATCAGTTCGGGTACGGCTTCCCTTAGGGTCTTGTCGATTCGAGTGACCGCATATTCGCCGATGGGTACCATGATGTCTTTGACTTTCATTTGAACCGGCATTTTTCCCTGTCTCCTTTTATATTTTTAATAACGCCTTGACCCTATTTTCAATATCGTCGCGGACACGGCGCATCACATCCATGGATTGTCCGGCAGGATCGGGAAGATCCCAATCCAATCGCTTGCTCCCCGGAATAAAAGGACATGCTTCGCCGCAACCCATGGTAACGATCTTATCCGGCTTCATCTCCCATGCCGCCTGATCCAAAAGCCGGGTTTTGCGAAATCCCATATCGATTCCCTTTTCTGCCATGGCTTTGACCATATCCGAATTGATTTGCCCGGCAGGTTCACTGCCGGCTGAGGCCGCTTCCCATTTTTCTCCGGCAAAATATTGTGCGAACGCTGCGGCCATCTGACTGCGGCAGGCATTTTCCCGGCAGGCGAACAATATTTTTTCTCTGCCCAAAAGGGGGGCCAGCAGTTGTTTGGCCGATGCCGTTACATCTTTGTGAACGGCGGGATGTTTTTCCATATCCCCGATATTTTCAATATGTCGGTAGGTCAGGCTTCCAATGTATTTCGCGCCGATGGCATCGTAAAAATATTTTGCCGTGAGTTCGACGCCTTCAAAAAGATTTTTACCCTTTGTCGCCCCTTGGGCCAGGAGAAAACCTCGGCGGTAATGCCTTGCCGGATCGGTCAGCTTCAACTTGTACTTCCTGGACCAAAGCGTCTGGGTGCGATCGATAACGGCCTTTAACTGTGCGGGAACGTTATAAAAATATATGGGTGCGGCCAAAACAACGGCATCCGCTTCACGCAGCAGAGGGTATATTTCATGCGTCATGTCATCGTCTTTGGTGACGCAGAAGCCCTTTTTTTCGCAAAAACCGCATCCGATACACGGCACAATATTTTTTTGGACCACGTCAATAACGCGGGGTGTTCCGCCCAACCTTTCGACTTCGTCCATAAAGGCGGATAAAAGATAGCTGGTATTGCCTTTCTTACGGGGACTCCCTTGAAATCCAAGAACCATCATTTGTGAAACCTTTTGCTGTTTTGAAGGATAGATTCAGACCTAATACGCCTCTTCACCGGCGAGATCCGCTTGGGTCACCTTGCCTTTGAAAAGATGATATGCCCAAATTTGATAACCGATCACCACGGGAATAAAAAGTATAACGACAATCAACATAATTTTCAATGTCAAAGGGCTTGAAGAGGCATTGTTTGCCGTAAGACTGTACCTGGGGTTCAAACTGGAAGGAAACAGATTCGGGAAAAGCCCGATCACCCCAAAAAATGTGGCACCGACAATGGTCAGCGCCGATGCGAACCAGGCCTTGAAATATGTTTTTTTCGCCAGGAAATAGCGGATGCTCAAAAGCGCAAGCACCGTGATCAATATGACAATAAAATAGGAGGGATGTTTTAAATAGTTGTCATACAAGCCGGTGGCAAACCTGCTGGCGGTTAAAAAAATGACGGCGACACAGACAAGTACGGGCCAGATCTTCTTGGCTGTGGAAACCGCTCTTTCATGCAGATCCCCATCTGATTTTATGGAAAGCCACAAAGCGCCGTGGGTCACAAACAAAAGAACAAAGAGGACGCCGCCCAAAAGACCGTAGGGATTTAAAAGTGTAAAAAGCGTTCCCTGGTAGATGCCGTTATGATCGATGGGAATCCCCTTAAAGATATTGGCAAAGGCAACGCCAAAAAGCAGAGCAGGTGCAAAGCTTCCGATAAAGATGCAGATGTCCCAGACTTTTCTCCAGCGGCGGCTTTCCACCTTCCCGCGAAACTCAAAGGAAACGCCTCGAAGTATCAGCGCAAATAAAATCAGCATCAACGCTGAATAAAGGGACGAAAACATCACGGAATATACCAAAGGAAAAGCTGCGAAAGTCACCCCTCCGGCGGTAATCAGCCAGACTTCGTTTCCATCCCACAACGGCCCCAGGGCATTGATCATCATCCGTTTGTCCTGATCGGTTTTGCCCAAAAACGGATAAAGCGTTCCGATCCCCAAATCGAATCCATCCGTCATGAAAAATACCGCCCATAAAAGGCCCCACAAGAAAAACCATATTGTTTGTAAAACCATTTCCCCCTCCGGAATTATTAATTGGACAGGTTTTTTTTTAGATTGCGGATCTCAAGCCGCAATCCCGGGGCCTTTCAAGGCGTTTTTGGCAATCAAATAAAACCCCGTGACCCCCAACAAACCGTACAGCACGATAAACCCGATCAGCGTCGTCAGCACCTGGGATACGGCAATGGGAGAAACCGCATCGGATGTCTTCATCAGACCGTACACGATCCATGGCTGCCGGCCCACTTCGGCCACCATCCAACCCAATTCGCAAGCCACATACGGCAACGGAATCGACCACAACATGAGCTTTAAGTATTTCGGGCTTTCCGACAGACGCTTGCGTTTTATCCAGCCAAGAACGGTTGCCAGTATAAAGTAAAAACCAAGGCCGACCATCCCTTTAAAGGCAAAAGAGGTCATTAAGACCGGCGGCCGTTCATCCCTGGGAAAGCTTTTTAAACCTCTGATCTCTGAGTTGATATCATGCCGGGCCATCAAACTGAGCATGCCGGGAATCGCACCGATTTGGATCTTATTTTTTTCATGTTTTTCATCCGGCAGTGAAAAAAGATAGATCGGCGCACGGGTTTGGGTATCCCACAAGGATTCCATGGCCGCCAGCTTGCTGGGCTGCTTTTCGGCGACGGCGACGGCGTTCCGGTCACCCATTATCACCACGATGAGCGTAAAGATGATTCCGAATCCCAGCGCAATTCTAAATGAACGCGTGAAAAAATCGATATGTTGTTTTTTCAATAAATGATAGGCGCTGACCCCCATAACAAAAAAGGCGCTCAGTACATATGCGGAACTGACGGTATGGATAAATTCGACGACCGCGTATTTCTGGAACACAACGGCTGCAAAGTCCACCAGTTCCGCCCTTCCGTTTCTTATGGCAAACCCAACCGGATGTTGCATCCACGCATTGGCAATGAGAATCCAAACCGCGGAAAGGGTGGACGCGAACGCCACCAGCCACATGACCGTAGCATGGGCTTTTTTGGAAAGTTTTTTCCATCCGAAAATCCAAACGCCAATCAGCGTCGATTCCAGAAAAAAAGCTGCGGTGGCTTCGATGGCCAAAATAGAACCGAAGATGTCACCCACATACGCCGAATATCGGGACCAATTGGTTCCGAATTGGAACTCGAGGGTGATTCCCGTAACGACCCCCAGCGCAAAATTAATGAGGAACAGCTTCCCCCAGAATTTTGTCATGCGAAGATATGTTTCATCTCCGGTTTTAACGTATCTGGTTTCCATGTAGGCGACCAAAACGGACAAACCAAGGGTAAAGGGAACAAACAAAAAATGAAACATGGTGGCGGTCGCAAACTGAAGTCGCGAAAGTAATACCACATCCATTCGTGTCTCCTTTTCTACAACGAAATGTATCTATTTCTTTTGTCAACGCGGAGAAGGAGTAGTAGCCGCGCCATCAAGCTTACATTGTGTAAAGTCGATCGGCTCGTTGCAGCCGCTGCACACATGGGCCTTATCAAACTCGTCCGAGAAGATTTCCACTTCCTGGCCACAATTCGGACACTTGCAATTAAATGATTTCAGGCTTTTAAAATTTTGAAACCCGGGGCAGTGTTGCGGTGTAGACATATTATTCCTCCTTTCATTATTGAATCGTTGATCTTCATACAAGAATCCGGCAGCTATAGCTTCCCGGCGACTTCCCGGCCGTAACCCTGAGCCATCTGGACTCCCCCGCCCAGCGAACTGGCCTTGAGCAACAAAGGGCCGCTGACCATGTTCATATTGAAAATATTCAACATGGTATTATAGATACGGTCCGGCGCTTCTCCGCTCCATCCAAATGCACCGAAAGCGCCGCCTATCTTTCCTTCAAGACCGGCCTTTTCCGCAAGGAAAAGCATGGTTTTCATACTCTGGAGCATATCGCCGTGATAGGTGGCCGATCCAAAAACAAGAGCATCGTAGCCTTGAAGGTCGTCTTCTTTTTTTATGGCATCGACCTTCACCACATTTGCTTCATGACCCGAAAAACGAATGCCTTCGGCAATGAGTTCGCCGATTCGGCATGTCTCGCCGGTTCGCGTCGCGCATACAACCAGTACCTTTGCCATTTTAGATTCTCCTTGAATATCAGTGAGTTTTACTATCTGAATGTTGTAGGTTCAGGCATGAGAAGCTTCTCAAAAAATTCTTTTCGCCGATATCGGCGCTGAGGCCTCGTATCAAGTCCTCGACATACTTGAGTATGCGTGTCGTAGATCCCGTCAATGACGGAGCGGGTTGATTCTCGGGCTCGCCTTAATCTCGACCGAAAATCCTAATTTTGAGATCGCTTCTAGATTCGTTTGTCTTTCCCTTCAAACTCACAATCCGGCGTATAGCAGGTATTGTCCAAAAATTCGCATTTTTCTTTACAGGAAGGGCACTGATCCGGCGGGACATCCGTTTCAAGGGCGTACCCGCAGTTTGAACATTTCCAACTTGGCATAAGATCACCTCCTTTAAAAATAATTGGCTTAAAAACATCTGCTTGTATTATGCTGATTCGACGGACCCACTTGGAGCCTGTCGTAACGCCATTTCTCGATCCATCATAAAGAGGCCTTGCCTGGCATCCCCCAAAAGCTTGAGTTGCTCCAGTACGCTCCCGACACTTTCTTCTTCTTCCACCTGTTCGGTCACGAACCATTGAAGAAATATCTGGGTGGCATGGTCATGCTCTTCCATGGCAATTTCAACCAGTTCATTGATAAAACCGGTCACTTTCTGCTCGTGTTGAAGCGTCGCCTCAAACACGGCCAGCGGAGAATCCCAATCGGTGGGAGGCGTATCAATGGCGGAGAGAAGAACTCTTCCGCCGCGTTGATGGACAAAATCATAAAACTTCATGGCGTGCATCAGTTCTTCCTGCGCTTGGGCGTACATCCAGCTGGCAAATCCGTCGAGGTTGGCGGATTTGAAATAGGCATTCATCGACAGATACAGGTAAGACGAATAAATTTCAGCATTTAACTGTCCGTTAAGCGCTTTTTGCATTCTATCGGATAGCATTGGCATTATCCTTTCCATAATCCATGAATGTTACAATATTCCCTGGCGGTAACGTGTCCGGCTTGACCGCTGAAAATTGCCTCGGGTGTTTCACCGGGCTTGAGAAACTGCCGGTATGCCTTGCCTTCGGCGATGATTTCAACCCACTCGATATAATGCTTTTCTTCCATTGGATGCGGAACATCTCCGACCTTTACTTTTATGCCGCCCGAGACGCTTTCAACCACCGGTACATGTTTCTCCTTGGCCGCATCAACCGTATTCTCCTTCAGCAGGACCATCGGCTGCCCGCAGCATACCAGTTCTCCGTCGCCGCCATGCAGCACTTCTACGATATTTCCACAAATTTCACATTTATACACCTCAAGTTTTTCCGCCATTTCAATTTCCTCCTTTAATAATTTCCATCGGATTCTTCTTTCCACCACCCTTTTTCAATGTGTTTCAGTTTTTCCTGCTCCGCTAATTTTTTCACTTTATAGGCCGAATCACGCAGCACACCATAAAGAATACCGCAGCCGTTATCTTCCCGATCAATATCGCCCTTATCCGCGACTCTGATCATTTCATTGACGAGATTTAATGTTTCTCTAATATGATGGTTGCAGGGTCTCACGTGTCAGCCCCTCCATAACTTGGATCCGTTTAAAATACATACGTCCTGTCAAAACACTTGAAGCTGTCTCATATAGGCGATTGATACACATTTGTATTATGAAACAAGAAACTAATGTGGATCCTTTATGCCCTTCAGTTCATTGGCGAGAATTTTTATATGACCCATCTCTTCTTTGATAATTTTGTCCAGTTTATCTTTGCCAAACTTTTCCGGAACCATTTCCTTCATGCCCAGGTAAAAGACAATGGAATCTTTTTCAGCCAGTATAGCGGCTTTGAGCACGCTTTTCTATAGATGAAAAATCGATTTCCTTTTCAAAAAAAACCTTGGTATCCGCCAAGGCCCGGAGATAAAGAACGGATTCATTTTGGGGATCAAACACCGTCGATGATTTCTCATTTCCGGAGAGTTCCGAGCGCAATTTTATAAATATTTTTTCATGTTCGATTTCCATATCCGAAAGCATTTGAAGGAGCTTCTTATATTCAGGGTTGCCGGTGTGTTGGGCAGCTTCCTGGTAAAATTTTGCGCCGTTTCTTTCGAGCTGTTTAGCCATTTCAAACACGTCGTCTGCTGTAAAATCATACATCGTCTTTTATCCCGCATTCCTTGTCCCACTCAGGACAGGCGGTTTTCATAGCGGTTTCGTATTTGATCATGCATTCACTGCATTCAACTTCAACATTCGGAACATCCCCATATCTTTCTTTAATTTCTTGGGCGGACAGATGTGAGACAGCGCTGCACCCGCATTGGGGACAGGATGTTGTCAATTTATACCTTTTCGACGACATGTAGCACCTCCTGTGAATAAATTTATTAAATGTTTATATTTCTATAGGTTATAAGAACAATCCAATGCTTGGCAGGTCATATAATTTTGCAATCGAACCGCAACAGCATGAAAAAACCATATCTTCAGTTTCATATTTCTCAAAATAAAATGCAATGCTCATGCCAAATATTTCACAAGTTTTTATTTCCCTGGATGGCACAGTTATTGTATTATAATAGGAATTATTTGCACAAGTTTTGCATCCGCAATTTTACCATTGCCGTTAGAGCGGGCCGGGCCGAAAAAATTTTGGGCCAGGGCTTAAACAGCAGCCTTTTTTAACCCAAAACACCATTTAAAGAAGACGAGAGGCTTATGAAATACAGAGAAGAAAAAGATTCGCTGGGAACATTGGCGGTTCCGGAAGAAGCTTATTTTGGCGCGAGCACCCAACGGGCGGTCAACAATTTCCCGGTCAGCGATCTCAGATTCCCCTTAACCTTTATTCATTCTCTGGCGCTGATAAAACAATGCGCAGCCGAGGTGAACCGGGAGCTGGGGTTGCTTGAAGAGAAATTGTCGGAATCCATCGCTGTCTCCGCCAGGGAAGTCGTGGAAGGAAAATTCGACGACCAGTTTGTGGTGGATGTTTTTCAAACAGGCTCCGGCACGTCAACGAATATGAACATGAACGAAGTCATTGCATCGCGAGCCAATGAAATCATTACAGGAAAAAAAGGCGGAAAAATTCCGGTTCATCCCAATGATCATGTCAACCTCTGCCAATCGAGCAACGACGTCATCCCTTCGGCCATTCATATCTGTGCTTTATCCCTTATCGAAAACCGTTTGGTTCCTGCATTGGCCGATCTCGAAAAAAGCCTTTCAGTCAAAGCCATCGAATTTAAAGATGTTAAAAAAATGGGCAGAACTCATCTGCAGGATGCTGTTCCCATATTTTTGGGGCAGGCTTTCTCAGGGTATGCCAGGCAAATGGCCCTTGGCATACAGCGCATCGAAGCCGTTGAGGGCCGTCTGTCCGAGCTTGCGCTGGGCGGCACGGCCGTTGGAACCGGCTTGAACGCCCATCCTGATTTTTCAAAAAACGTTATCGCGAGGATATCAAAATATTCAAATCTTAATTTTAAAGAAGCCCAAAACCATTTTGAAGCCCAGGGCGCCCAGGACGCGGCCGTTGAAACCAGCGGCGCTTTAAAAACCATCGCCGCCGGTTTAGTGAAAATTTGCAACGATATCCGGTGGCTTTCTTCCGGGCCCCGGTGCGGGTTGGGTGAAATAACGATTCCTTCGCTTCAGCCCGGATCTTCCATTATGCCCGGGAAAATCAATCCGGTTATCCCTGAAGCCGTCATCCAGGTGTGCGCCCAGGTCATGGGAAACGATACAGCCATTACCATCAGTGGACAGGGGGGTAATTTTGAATTGATTGTGATGCTGCCGGTGATCGCTTACAACCTATTGCAATCCATAGAGCTTCTTTCTTCCGGAATTCGGATTCTATCGGATAAATGCGTCAAAGGTATTCGGGCAAACCGGCAAACATGTGCCGCCAGCGTTGAAAAAAGCCTGGCAATGGCAACCTATCTGGTGCCGAGTATCGGATACGACAAGGCCGCCGGGATCGCAAAGAAGGCATATGAAACCGGCAAGACCATTGTGCAAATCGTACGAGAGGAAAAGATTTTAACCGAGAAAGAAGTGGAACGCATCTTTTTTTCATCGAACAAAAAAGATTATCCATGAAGCGCCTGTTCGGAGAACACCCAGACGCCTCATTAAATTATGTATAGATAATGTGATGACAATCCCGGGAAATCTTAAGACCACCGCCATGGCCGTCCTGCCCCACAAGGATGAGGACAGGGCCCTTGAACTCGCACTGTCCATGGATATACCCTTTTGGCCGCAACTCCCTCACGTCAGTTATCATGAGGACATGTATGTCCAGGCCGCCGAACACTTCCCCGGAATTGTTCTGGACATGGAGAAACGAACCCTTCGTTTTTCCATGGATAAATTTATCGACGAATTTGAAGAGACGATGGCCCATTTTAATGAGCCGGAATATTTTGACATTAGCACCGCCTATTCTACGGTTTATCATAAATTCCTTACGATGGATCTTTCCCTTCGCCCGGCCATAAGAGGGCAGCTGGAGGGCCCGGTCAGCTTCGGCTTAAATGTCCTTGACCAGGATGACCGGCCGATTCTCTTTGAAGATACCATACGCCCGTTCATGCTCGAATTCATGGCAAAACGCATCAATATTCAGCTCAAACGTCTGCAACAGATGAATTCCCATGCCTTTATGTTCGTCGATGAACCGGGGCTGCAGTTTCTATTCAGCGCCCTGTCCGGTTATGACAGCATTAAAGCCAAATTCGATCTGGAGCATTTTTTTTCAATGGTGAACAGGCCCCGCGGCATTCACTTATGCGGAAATCCGGACTGGGATTTTCTATTGAATTTCGATCTCGATATTCTTTCCTTGGACATCTTTCAAAACGGGGAGGTCTTTTCTTCGTATTCTGCATCAATTAAACGGTTTCTCGAACGGGGCGGCGTCATTGCATGGGGAATCGTACCCACAAATTTTGAACCCTTTGAGGCTGAAAGTATCGGGTCTTTGGAAAAAAGAATCACGGGGCTGTGGGATATTTTGGATGGGAAAGGCATCGATAGAACCTTTCTCATATCGAGAAGTCTCTTGTCTCCGGCAACCTGCTGCCTGATCAATCCGGACGGAGAAAAAACCGTTGAAAAGGCGTTTCAGGTTGTCCGGGAATTGTCCCGCCGGCTGCGGGAAAAGTATGCACTCAGTTAGAAGTGGTTTCAAGACCTTCAATGCGGAATGGATAATCTTTTTTTTAAATCGGATGCTGTTTGAGTGGTGTGGGAATCGTTAAGAAAGTACAGGTGCATTCCGAAATTATATCTTTAAAAAAGCTTGAGTTCATATATTTAACATATTGATATTTAAGATATAATATCCTGTTCTTTCTTTACGACCCCTTGCAGCGAGTTCATACGGTTTAAAAAAAAAGATTATCCATGGAGCGCCGGTCCGGAAAACACCCCGATCAATTACTTAGTGTCCATCCATAAATGAGGATTTTTGTTCAAGATCAAGGCATGCGAAAAAAATAACCACAGGCATATAATTGATATTCCGAGGATTATTTTTTGAGTATAACGCAGAGGTTGGGCAAAAAGACCATTTATGGATGGACACTAAATAGAATTGATAAGCTTTATTTTATCAGTACCACAACGAAGAAATATAATTGGTATTTATTATCCGTATTTTATAGCCTGATTTAAGCTATTGACTTTTGCGTTTCCAACCAGTAATTAGTAATCATTATCATCGTTTTTTGTTCACTTAAACCGGATTAATTTTCATCTAAGCTGAGCGTTTCAATAAGAATTGCTCATCACCCTTGTTTCATGAGCTTTAAAATGCGTGAACGGTCAAAAAATGAACGGCCACAGGAGAGGAAAGCGCCGGATTACATCGTCGGCCCCATGAAGCTGCAGAATGAGTTGATAGCATCGTGCCTGCAACAAAAAACCGGCAACGAATGCTTTGTTGTAAATGATATCAGCCAGGTCCGAAAGAACTCGAAAGACCAAAACCGGAAAAAGCTTTTATTCTGGGATTGCCAGGGAAAAAGTCTGAATGGCCTCCTGGCCGAGATGAGACCTTACATAAACAACAATAGATCGGACAGCTGCATCGTGCTCTTTAATGTGCCCACCAACACGGAATTTCAAAAGAAATTTGTTTTGAAGG
>JAJDND010000081.1 GCA_022340885.1 Desulfobacterales bacterium
TGACCTTTGTCATTAAGGAAGTTGCCACTGCCACTCGCTCGGAAGAACTTCGTTCCCGTCTATTGGATATACTTCTGGATGCACGCTACCAGTTTAAACCGATTCTCCGTGTGCCGCAAAAAAGTGATATTGACCCGGTCATGCGATACTTTATCCGAAGCTGGGAGAGGCTGATGCCAGTGATGCGAGAGATCAGTATTCACTCTCCGGAACAGAATCTGTTACCCTATTTGTCGTTTATAACGGCGGCTGACGCACTCAATGCACTGGATCGTTTTGGGCCATCGGTTGGGCTGGATATATCCACTGACGGTCTAAGACGTTTGGCACGCATTCTAAATAACGACCCATCCATTGACCCAATAAAATATCTGGATGAAGTCGATCCGGTCCTGCAACAACTGTTTGATTTCGAAAAGTCCGGTAAAATAATCCAACATAAAAACTCACACAGTTTTAATTTTCATCTGATCCAGCCAGCCTATGCTGCAAACCCAAGGGATCGATTGAATCGCTGGATTCCGAACACTGACGAGTTAAGGGATTATCTGATTGAAATTAGAAAGTTATTACTGGAAGAAGCGGATGCTCGAATTCGTTCATCATCAATAGGCAAAGAGTACGCCCGTATTTTCCGCAAACTGATGCTTACAACGGCATGGCAAGAGAGCTGCTGGCGTCAATACATTGTAGAAAAGCGAAAAATTGTACCCCTTATTTCCGCGTCAGGTGATATCGGCATTTTACAGATCAATAAAAAGGTGTGGCGAGGCTTTTACTCCCCCTCCAAGTTGAAATGGGACATTACCTATAATGTTCGTTCAGGCAGCGAAATTCTATTCAAATTCATGGTCAATTACGCATTGAGACAAAAAGAGAATAAACATGTGGGCGGTTTACCCAACCTGGCCCGCGCCACTTATTCTATTTACAACGGTGGACCATCGCAGGTTAGTCGTTACCGCAGAAAAGACGTCCCGGCAGCTGATAAAAAAATCGACACCTCATTTTGGCAAAAATATCAGCAAATCAGCCAGGGCCAGGAATTAGCGGTGGCGCAATGTTTTGGTGGTCAAGCCTCAAGTTCAACGACGGCTGCGACTCAAACAAACAAAGGGCAGAAGCCATCTAATTCAAAACCAGTGACCACGACAACGAAACCACTTCGTATTGAAAATGTCGAGTGGATCAAAGCACGCAATCCCACACATTTTACTATACAACTGGCGGCGATGAGCGACGAGCAGGCCATAAAAAAGTTTATAAAACAACAAATTCAAGCTGGAACTTTCGCCTATTACCGAAAAAGACAACAAGGACGGGATTTCTATATTGCCATCTTCGGAAGCTTTGCTAAGCGAGTTGAAGCGGAAAAGATCGCTGCTCGTTTTGCTCAGTTTAAACCCTGGATACGGGACTTTGGCAGTATTCAAAAGATCATCTCAAAATGATCTTAACAGTGGCAAGGCCGTGTGATAAGCGGGTCAATCCTTGGTGATTCTTGCCAGCAGCTCTCCCCCTGCAATAACGCCACCGACCCACAGGCTCAAAATATGCCCTTTGGTGGGGGTGCAGATCCTTTTTTCAGAAAAATCAGGGAAAGTGATTAAATTTCCGAGAAAGTCCGTTTTTGCCCCAAGCTGCTGGATGTTCGGAGAAAACAATCCACTGTGCTCTGCGGTAACGATTCTCATATTGTCATAATATATCGGTATGGATTCGAATCTGCAAGCTCTTGAAAGATTTCCCGCATGTCTCAAAAAGCTTTTTATTATTTTCAACCCTTTGTTTATATAGAAATTAGTGATTCTTCTTCCTTCCCCCAACTCGACGGTTATCGCCTGGATGTTTTTGTCCAGAAGACTGCCGACCAGTGTGTTTTCAAGGGGTTCTTTTCTGAGCAAAATAAACGGGACATCGAGATGTTCCGCCAAATCCCTCACATCATTGTATCTTCCTGCATACAATCTGGCTTGAGGCGTGTCCAGAATGTTATCATTTCCATTGTGAAGATCCAAAACGCAGCTGCAACTTTCGAGGATCTGGAACATGCTGCAACACATTTTTTCCGTAATGACGCCATCTTCCTTTCCAGGCCAGCACCTGTTCATATCTTTTCTGTCTATCCTGCTGGTTCTTTCTTTTACATTGTATGCCGGAGGGTTTGCTACGGGAAAGATAATTATTTTTCCTTTGAGAGGGTATTTTGTTTTCAAAAATTCTTTGAGAATGACAATGGAGAAGAACTCATTTCCATGCTGAGTTGCCACGAGGCCGGTGGTCGGACCTTTTTCTCCTGAGTCGACGATAAAATAAGGGATTCTGACCGGGGACCCATCCGGCAATTCACCGACAGTCAATATTTTGTTTTCTATTTCCATAATAAAATCGTTTAACGATTTTATGAAACGCGGCTATGCCGCTGGGTTGGCGAAAGGTTAAAATTCCTATCCCCGCATGCAGCAGAGGGGATTTCAAATTTGAATATCTCTGATATTTTACTCACCTTCCGCTCATTGTTCAGAGATGTCAGAAGTCTGAGGCATGGAGTCAAAAACCAAATCTTAAAGCCATGCCCTATTATCATTACCCTTAATCTTTTCATGGGGAGATATTGAAACCACTTCTATTCAAAAACCTTTTCATCCACATCGTTTGCTCCGGCCGCATCCGGTTCATGATCTCTTGTCAGGGGATGTTCGGCGGCTTTTTTGTATTCCTTGTACCATTCCGTGGCGATGATCATGGACATGATTTCGTTGGTGCCCGTCCAGATGGACGCCAGGCGGAGGTCGCGATGAATCCGCTCGATGGGATAAATGTTTGTATAGCCGATACCGCCCATGACCTGCATGGCATTGTGGGCAACTTTCTGGCATGACTCGGCAACGAATTTTTTGGTTTGGGAAATCATGCGCCGGACCCTTCCAGAATCGATGCCGGCGTCTACGGCGCGGGCTGTAGAATAGATCATGGAGTTGGAAACATCCAGCAGCATGGCCGCCTCGGCCACCTGGAAGCTGACCCCCTGAAAGTCGGCAATGGTCCGGCCGAACGCCTTTCGCCGGGTGGTGTAACGGGTGGCGATTTCCAGGGCCGGGCGCGCCGCCCCGGCAGTCATGGCCGCCGTCCCCAGGCGTTCGGGGATCATCATGGTTTTAAACACGTCGGAGCCGCGGTTCAGGCCGCCCAGCAGGTTTGTTTTGGGGACCTTGACATCCTCGAACACCAGGCGGCTGGTGCCGCCGCCCCGGCATCCCATGAGACCGTACAAATACTCGGTTTCCACACCTTCGCCCCGCTCCACGATAAAGCAGGAGATCCCCTGGTAGGGATGGGCATCGGGATCGGTCCGGGCATACACCAGGAAAAAGTCGGCGCCCCGGCCGCCCACGATAAACCGCTTCTGGCCGTTTATCAGAAAATAATCGCCCACATCCTTTGCCATGGTGGTGGTGCCGAAAAAATCCGATCCGCCCCGGGGTTCGGTCAGGCATTCGGCAGCAAAGATTTCGCCTTTTAAAAGGGGCTTTACGTATTTTTCCTTTTGCGCGTCGGTTCCGTGGAGGACAATGGCATCGCAGACCAGTTCCGCGCCGACCCCGAAAACGCATGCAAAAATATATCCGAGGGTCCCGATCTCCTCCATAACCATGCAGGTGGTGACCCAGTCCATGTCCCGGCCGCCCCATTTTTTCGGATAACGGCAGCCCATGAGATTTCGTTTTCCGGCCTCCTGGAGGAATTCTTTGGGAAACTCGATCTTGTCCGCATCCATATCCAGAATCATCTGCCGGGGAATCGACTTTACGAAA
>JAJDND010000082.1 GCA_022340885.1 Desulfobacterales bacterium
GCGGAGAACGAAGCCCGTCAGGAAGGAACGGGATAAAAAGGCATGCGAAAAAATAGCCGCCCCGTTGAAATACCGGGACAAGCCGTCATATGTGTAATATTCCGAGGATTATTTTTTGAGCATAACCCCAGTGAAATAGGCTCTGCATTTCACAGGGCGGGCGCAGAGATTTGTCCGCCTCACCGTCATCGGCATTTTCGACCGGCGGATTTTACAAAAGGACCTTATAGGGATAACCACCAGCTATAAGTCAATGCCGTAAGCTTTCATCTTGCTCAAAAGAGATGGATGACTGATTTCAAGGATGGCGGCGGCTTTTGTCCGGTTGCCCTTTGTTTCCGTGAGCGCCTTTGTAATGAGCCTTTTTTCCAGTATCTTCTGGTTGATCTTCAGAGAGTATCCGTCAAATAGGTCATCCATATTTTCGGCCTTTGAGCCGCCATCCAGTTCCATGGGAAAGTTCTCCGGTATAAGAATCGGCCCTTCGGCAAGAATAACGGCTCTCTCGATAACATTTTCAAGTTCCCTGACATTCCCCGGCCAGGGGTGTTTGAGCAAAAGGGACATGGCGGCCGGCGCAACCCCTTTTATGTTTTTATCGAGACCGATATTGAACCGGTCGATAAAATGCTGACTCAACATCGGTATGTCCTCGGTCCGATCCTTAAGCGGCGGTAATTGGATGGGCATTACATTCAGCCGGAAAAAGAGATCTTCGCGAAAGGTGCCGTTGTTGACCTCGTGTTCGAGATGTTTGGATGTTGCGGCGATGACGCGAGCATCTATTTTTTTCGTTTTTGAATCCCCCACCGCCCTGATTTCATTTTCCTGCAGCACCCGAAGGAGTTTTACCTGCAAAGACAATGGCAACTCACCGATTTCATCCAAGAAAATCGTTCCGCCATTGGCTTCTTCAAATAAACCTTTTTTATTGTTGTCCGCACCCGTAAAGGCGCCTTTTCGATACCCGAAGAGTTCGCTTTCCAGCAGTGTCTCTGGGATGCCGCCGCAATTCACGGGAACCAATGAATTTTTAGCCCTTGGACTCGAAAAATGGATGCCCTTTGCCACGAGTTCCTTGCCCGTGCCGCTCGCACCGTAAATTAACACCGTGGTATCGTATTGTGCGACTTTCTCCGCGGTTTTGAACACCTCTTCCATGGTTTTGCTTTTGGCAACCATGTTTCCAAAGTGATAATCATCCTGGATTTTTCGAATACGTTCTTTTAACCAGCGATTTTCTCTTTTCAGGCTCTCGCGCTCTTCGGCCTTTTTAAGGGTCAGGAGCACCTCATCTATTTTAAACGGCTTGGATATGAAGTCATAGGCGCCTTTTTTTACGGCTTCAACCGCGGTATCGATGCTGCCGTATGCCGACATCATGATGACGGTGCTGGCCCACAGCTTATCCCGTGCCGTTTCAAAAAATTCCATTCCGCTCATATCCGGCATCCTGAGGTCACAGAGAATAAAATCGTATAATGTCTGATCCACCATATCCAGTGCCTCGGAACCGTTGGACGCCGTGTCAACCCGGTAACCGTCATTTTTCAGCATCGAAGACAGCATATGACGCATATTCTCTTCATCGTCGATCACCAGCAACCGTTTTTGAGCTGGCATCGTTTCTTTTGATAATTTTTTATGCATTGTCCAACCTCTCATCAGAACTCAGCGGCAGGTACACCGTAAACGTCGCGCCGTCGCCTTTTTGACTGGTCGCTTTGATATTGCCTCCCATTGCTTCGACAATCATAAAACAGACCGAAAGACCAAGACCGGTTCCCTTTCCCGGTCCTTTGGTGGTAAAAAAGGGATCAAAAATATTCACAAGATTCTCCGCGGAAATGCCTGAACCATTGTCGATGTAATCTATTTTCAATGTATCCTTTTCTTTCATCGCACCATTGAGATCCGTTTTTTGGACCTGGCTGACAATCGAAATTTTTCCCTTTGAATCATTATTTGCCGATAAAATGGCATCGGCGGCATTGATCATGAGATTTAAAAACACCTGTCTCAACTGATTAGGGTCGCCCTTCACCCGATCGTTTTCAGCAGACAACCTGAGATCCAGATCAATATCGGACATCAGAGGATGAAAACGGGATGCGCCGACAGCATCTTCAATGATGGCATGTACCGGTACATCTTTGACATCTTCTTTCGATGGTCTTGATAGATCCAAAAGTTGACGGATAATGGCATCGATGCGCAGTATCTCCTTCTCAGTGCGCAAAATAAAATCTATTCTGTCCTTATTTGGGATGTCTTCTCTTTTCAGCAGCTCAAGATAGCCGGTGATAATACCGATGGGGTTCCCGATTTCATGGGCGATACCGGCCGACAATCTGCCCACGGAGGCCAATTTTTCAGCCCTGATCATATCTTTTTGGGCTTTTTTTAAGTCAAAATTGGCCGCCTCGAGAGATGCCACGGCGCCCCGAAGTTTTTCTTTATCTTCGGCGATGTGTTGGAGCATTCGGTTCAACGCCTTGGAAAGTTTGTTGAATGCACTCTCCTCATTTTCAGATAAAAAAAACATCTCGTTATCATCCTGATAGGCTTCAGCCCGCTTGACCAGTCTCTGCAGCGGTTTTGCAATGGTTTTCGAAATTCTATAAAAACCGATAAAGGTAAAAACGATCGTATTAACAAGTACATATACCAACAATACATATCGGGTTCGATTCAAAACATCATATGTTCCCGTTAGAGATACTGCGACGCTGCCGGCGCCGACAGCCTTTCTTTCTCGAATGATCGGCGCCGATATAATCACATCCTGTCCCTGCCGCCACATGCCCCACCAGGTCGAACCGGTAAATCGGGATGTTTTTATCCCTGATTGGATGGTCTGTCGCGTAATCGCCTCGAGTTCGTCCCGTATCTTCAGGTTTTTGCTCTTGGAAAGAATCAGACTCTGGTTTTCATCCATCAACAATATGCCCGAAAATCCGATATTGTTGAGCATATCACCGGAAATATCCTGAAAATCCTTAGACGTGATCATGTTTTTCGATTGAAAATGAATTTTCTTATTGGCTGAAATTCCTGATAAAAAGGCATATCCTTTTGACATTTCCAAATTGATTAGGGCCTTTTGCATCAGAATAGCCATGACAAACGCGGTTAGTATCATGGCCATCAATAACAGCGCTGCCAGCTGAACGGTGATATTCGTTTTCAGA
>JAJDND010000089.1 GCA_022340885.1 Desulfobacterales bacterium
GACACGCTGCGCAAGCGAGTGCGCTGCGCGAGCGACATCATGCTTATAACTTTAGCTCACTTTAGCTCACTTAAAGCGCTACGCCTTGCCGAAACCCGGAATCTCGAGCTTTTCCTCAATCCTTTGCAAAAGAAACGTGGCTATGGTGACAAGAACCAGGTAATAAAATCCAATGACCAAAAAGACCTCGGTATATCTAAATGTCCGAGTCGCGATGATTTTGCCTTCGCCGGTCAACTCTATGCACGTAATGATGTAAGCCAGTGAGGAATATTTGATCAAATAGATAATCTCGTTGCCGCAACCGGCCAGGGCCCGTCGAACCGCTTGCGGCACGATGATATTGAACATGGTTTTAAAAGTGGAAAACCCCATGGACTGCGCGGCCAGAATCTGTCCTTTCTTGATGGACAAAAGTCCGCCGCGAATATACTCGGAATGGTACGCACCGCTGCACAATATAAAGCCGGTTACGGCTGCGGTGTAAGCATCCAGGTAGATGCCGAGATTGGGCAGTCCGAAATAGAGCAAAAAAAGCTGTACCAAAAGCGGCGTTCCCCTAAAAATCATGGCATATCCGTTGGCTGCCTTTCGGATGACAGGGTGGCCGAATGTACGCAGCGTTCCGATCACGATTCCGAGCCCAAGGCCGAGGAGTCCCGATGGAATGATCAGCTTGATAGACATGACCAATCCCCGGTTCAGGGCCGGAATCAATTGCGTTGCGTAAAATGCGGTGTCCATTTATTCGTCCTCGGCATAGAGCTCGTCGAGCCGACTGCAGAAATCCCTGGACCGGGTACCTGCATTGGGAGAAAGTAGTTCTGCGGGCAGACCCCGTTCAATGATGATGCCGTTTTCCATGAATAATACCTCATCAGCCAAAGTCCGGGTAAAACCGATTTGATGGGTGGCCAGAATCATGGTCATTCCCCCTCGGGCCAGATCACGAATAACAGATAATACTTCGCCGATGAGTTCGGGATCCAGAGCGGATGTCGGTTCATCCAAAAGCATGATTTTGGGATCCATGGCAAGGGCTCTGGCGATGGAGACCCGTTGCTTTTGCCCCCCGGACAACTCGGCCGGGAAAAGTCCGAGTTTATCTCCCAGGCCCACCCGATCGAGCTCGGCAACCGCTCGATCCCGGGCCGCCTGACGGTTCATCTTTTTAACTTTGCGAAGTGCTATGGCAACATTTTCCAATGCATTCAGGTGATCAAAAAGGTTGAAATCCTGGAAAATCATGCCGACTTGCTGCCGAAATGCATATAGATCCCGCTTTCGGCGGCTTCGAATTTCAGTCCCTTCCAGCCACACTTGCCCTTTGTCCGGAGGAATGAGAAAATTGATGCACTGAAGAAGTGTGCTTTTGCCGGCGCCCGAAGGTCCGATAAGCACCTTTAATTCACCCCTTTGAAGACTGAAAGACACAGAGTCGAGGATCTTTTTTCCCCCGAGTATCTTACAGATATTTTCGACGCGCAGAATCGGTTCTTTGGATTCCGTCATATGTTTCCTTTAGTGAGAATATCCTGGTATGCGCACCTTTGCTTCCAGTTTCAATAACGCCCGAACACCAAGCCATGTCAGAATAAAGTAAAGGCATCCCGCCGTGATATAAAGGGGCAATTCTTGATAGGTCCGTGAGGCGACAAAATGGCTGCGCGCCATAATTTCAGAAGTTCCGAGAACAAATGCCAGTGCAGAATCCTTAAGGATAATGGAATATTCATTGGACCAGCCGGGGATGGAGAATCTCAGTGCCTGGGGCAAAATAATGCTGATAATGGCTTTGGTATCGCTCATCCCTAAGGCTCTTGCTGCCTGAAGCTGTCCTCTGGGCAACGAGAGTATCGCACCCCTGAAAATCTGAGATTGGTAAGCGGCGGTTGTCATACCCAAAACAAGGATGGATGCGGCAAAGGCGCTTAGGTTCAGTCCTGCGAGGGTGAACAATCCGAAGTAAAAGAGAAACAGAAGCACCAGTACCGGCACACCTCTGAAAAACCAGACATAAAGGTTTACCAACCACCGAAATGCTCGATTTCCGTAAACCTGGCCAACGGCCATATGGACCCCCAAAACGAGGCCGATTCCCATGGCACCGATGACGATTCCCGAGGTGACAACGGCGCCCTTGAGCAGATAGGGGAGTGCTTCAAGAATGACCGAAAAAGTATTAAGCATCGTGGGATAAAAACCTTCAAAAACAGAAGGCGCAGCTTAACCACGCCTTCTGAGTCAAAACACGCCGGTGCTTTCGACGTTGAACTTGCTCCGGGTGCAAAGCACCCGGATTGTTTTGCAAGAATTAATTCACCCTTTTCGGAGGAATTCGTGGCTTGGCTATTTCCGGAGATATTTTTTGACCAGCTCATCCCAGTACGGGTCCGCCATAATCATTTTCAGACCCTTATTCAAGGTGTTCAGCAGCTTTGTGTCCTGTTTGCGAACCGCATAGCCGAATTGCTCGTTAGGCATGCCGAAAGTTCCGAGGATCTTTATGGGCTTTTTACCGGCGGCGTCTATTGCCGGCGCATCATCCATTGCAGCAGCAGCGATGCGGCCGTTCAAAACGTCTTCGATGGCCAGGGGGGCGGAGTCATAATAAACCAATTTGAAGTTCCAACCTTTTTTGATGGCGGTGTCTTTGAGCCATTCCGCTTCGCTGGTCCCGCGCTGAACGCCCAGCCGATGGTTGCCTTTTAATACCTGGTCCACCGTAAGGGCGGCATCCTTTTTGGACACGAAGACCTGTTTGATTTCCCAGTATGGGATTGTAAAGTTGACCATTTTCTGCCGTTCGGGCGTGATGCTCATCCCCGATGCGATAAAGTCGATTTTCTTGGCCACCAGATTGGGAATGATACCGTCCCAGTCCATGGGCTGGTGTTTGACGGTAAATCCCATTTTTTTGGCAATCCAGTTCACCGCATCAATATCAAAGCCGCTGGGATTTCCTGATTTGTCCACATAAGCAAAAGGCGGGAAGTTCGCATCGATGCCGTTGACGAATTCCTTTGCAAAGACATTGCCGCTCGAAATCAAAAAAAGCGCCAAAACAACTGCCATAAACCTTGAAATATTTTTCATCATGCCTTCGACCTCCTAATGTTAATCGTTAATGTTTTAAACCGGCATTACAATCTCGCTCGATAACAGTTGAGTCCATTGCTGTCAAGAAGTATCCTCCTTGTCGAATTATCTTTTCATGGGCAAAATTTTATATCCCAATCCATCAGAATTATACCTTTTAATTAACGAACAAAGCCTCAAGTTCTGTTAAGGGGATTTGATCCACAACCGCTTTTCCGATCCCATCGAGCAAAACAAAGTATATATGATCTCCTTCGCGTTTTTTGTCTTTTTTCAGGGCATCGAAAACCTTTTTCCTTTCCGCTCGGATGGCAACGGGGAGCCCGATTCTTTGTAGCAGTGTTTTGATTCTCGCGGCATTTTCGTTCGAAAGACGGCCTCTTTTTACGGATATCGCCACAGCCGCAGCCATGCCCGCGCTGACCGCCTCGCCATGGGGAACACCGGCGGTCTTTTCAAATGCATGCCCGAAGGTGTGGCCGAAATTCAGTTTCCGGCGCGCTCCCTTTTCCAGTTCATCCTGGTTGACGATGCCCGATTTGATGACGATGGAATCATACACCAGTTTTTCAATGATGTCGATGTCCAGGGCCAATGCCTTCTGGGAATGTTTTTCGAGATATGCAAAAAGGTCTGCGTCTTCGATGACGGCATGTTTGACGATTTCCGCCATGCCGTTTAAGATTTCTTTTTCCGGCAGCGTGTTCAAAAGCTCGATATCGCAGATGACAAACTCAGGCTGGTTGAATACGCCGATCAAATTTTTGTATCCTTGGAAATTAACGCCGTTTTTGCCGCCGACGCTGGCATCCACCTGAGACAAGAGCGTGGTAGAAACAAATCCGAATCTCACGCCGCGAAGATAAGTCGAGGCCGCAAGTCCTGTGATGTCACAGACGATGCCGCCGCCGATCCCGACGATGAACACGGATCGATCCGCCTCGAATTTTAAAAGAGCTTCGTATATCTGGTGAATCGTATCGAGGGTTTTTATCGCTTCGCCGGTTTCAAGCGTTATGAGGGGATAGGAAGGGAACTGATTTTCATAATATGTTTTTACATTTGTGTCGGTGATCAAAACCACTTTTCCCGATGGAAGATATTTTTCCAGATTCCTGAGGGTTTCTCCCACGTGGATGAAGGAATCGCCGGTGCTGCCGTGAATTTCAAAGGTTTTCATCCAGAGCTCCTTTGTTGTAAATGGTTGGGATCGTTAGGATCGTTTAGATGGTTTATATCGCCAGGGTGCGATACGTCCTTGCGCAGCCCAACAAAACCACACTATCTGAACCGACAACCAACATAAGCAATTTCTTATTTCGAGTTGTCGATCAGCCACTAATTACCAGAATACATAAAAAGGGCAACAACAATCGAGACCGGTTTTGGGAAAAAGAGTTCTTGACAGTTATAAAATAATAGCGTAAAAAACGACACGATAAATAACCTGGATAAGGAAGATCATAGATGAACCGACAATTCGTTTTTAGCTGTTGCCTTGCCTTTGGGCGCTTCTTTTTTATCTTTAGAAGCGTCCATCCGGATCGATAACGCTATCGCTTAAAACACCCCGGATGGACCAAAACCGGTCTATCCGGGGTTTATTTTTTTAAAGCCCCGGGAAGTGATTCTCGGGGCTTTTTTGTTATTCAATTCATTGGTAGGATTCAATGTTATGTCACATTAAAAATCAATCACGAAGGCACGAAAAGACGAAAGCACGAAATAACACCTATTCTTTTTCGTGTTTTTAAGATTTCGTGCTGTCGTGATGAAGCGTTCTATGTATATGAAATGATAATTTTTTCAAAGATCAGAATTAATACTAAAGGAGGCTTATCATGATTCTCGTACTGGAGAAGGAAATCACCCCGGATCAGAAGAACAATATCCGAAGTATGCTGTTCAGAGAAGGATATATTGTTCGTGAAATGTCCGAGGCCGGGCAGAATATTATCGGCGCCGTGGGGGAAGGGGATAAAAAAACAGATTTTTTTGAATCGCTTCCGGGTGTCGCCAGGGTGATACCCATTTCGACATCTTTTAAGCTGGTCAGTCGACAGATGCATACCGAAGACACCCGGGTCCAGGTGGGAAATGTGGTGGTGGGCGGTGAGCGGATCACCGTCATCGCCGGTCCGTGTGCGGTGGAGAGCAGAGAGCAGGCGTTGACCATCGCACGGGAGGTCAAAAGATACGGCGCGGTTTTGTTCCGGGGTGGGGCATTCAAACCCAGGACGTCGCCTTATTCGTTTCAAGGTCTCCAGGAAGAAGGACTTAAAATCCTGGCCGAGGTTCGAGAGAACACCGGTCTTGGCGTTGTGACCGAAATCACGTCCCCGGCCCAGGCGGACATGATGATGAAGTATGTCGATGTTGTCCAGGTCGGCGCACGGAACATGCAGAACTTCGAGTTGTTAAAGTGCGTCGGGCGCATCGGCAAACCCGTAGTGCTCAAAAGGGGCTTGTCTTCCACCATAGAGGAGTGGCTCATGTCGGCCGAATATATCCTGTCGGAAGGAAACGACAATGTGATCCTTTGTGAACGGGGCATACGTACGTTTGAACCATATACGCGCAATACCCTTGATCTGTCCGCTATTCCCGTACTCAAAACGCTTACCCATCTGCCGGTGATTATCGATCCCAGTCATGCCACCGGCATTCGGGAGAAAGTCAGCCCCATGGCACGGGCTGCCATTGCCGCCGGCGCCGACGGATTGATGATCGAGGTGCATCACGACCCGGACCATGCCCTTTCGGACGGGCCCCAGAGTCTTTATCCGAAACAATTCGGCCAACTGACGCGCGATTTATATGTCATTGCACCGGTTGTGGGAAAACAGGTCGATTTCGACTATCTGGATAAGGCCAGAGCCGTTGATCGTTTAAACCGGACCAATGGTACAGGCATCCAGAAGGCTGCATTTTTGGGAGAAATGGGAACTTTCAGTCACAAGGCCTGTATGCAGTATTTCGGCACTCAAGTCGCCGGCGTGCCCTTGCCGTCCTTTAAAGCGATCTTTGAAGCGGTAAAGACCGGTGAGGTCGATTTCGGCGTGGTGCCTGTGGAAAATTCTCTTTCCGGGAGCATTCATGAGAACTATGATTTTTTGTTGGAATACGATTTTAAAATTATCGGTGAAATCAAACTCCGCATCATTCACCATTTGGTCGGCCATCGCGGCGCCGGGCTCAGCGACATCAAGCGGATTTTTTCGCCGCCGCTGATTTTTCAGCAATGCCGCCAGTTTCTCGACCAGCATCCGGACTGGGAACTGGTGCCGGTGAAAGATAGCGCCAGCGCAGTAAAGGAAATCAGCAAAACAAAAAATCCGGGTGATGCCGCCATCGCAAGCCAGGAAGCCGCCGATCTTCATGGCATGACGGTGATCGAGGAAGGGATCGAAACCAATCCACGAAATTTTACCCGTTTTGTTATCATCGGCGTTCAGCCATTCGTTAAAGGACCGCGCAGCAAGTCGTCGCTTATTTTTTCCACCGGGCATCAGCCAGGCGCACTTTTCGAAGTTTTGAAAATATTTGCCGAAAACAGCATCAACATGGTGAAACTGGAATCACGTCCCATTCATGGAAAGCCATGGGAATATATGTTTTATGTCGATATCGAGACGGATTCCGAGTCGGAAGCGTTCCGGCCGCTGCTTGACCAATTGACCCAAAAAACCGACTACCTGAAGATACTGGGGAGCTATTGAGATCAAAAGTATTTGCTGACAAATTTGGGCTCGATGTTGACAATTCGAGATGGGATGGTTAAAGTAAATTTTATTTTTATGCGCAAACCTGTTCAATTCCGTTTGGATTTAACCTTCATCGGCGAAAGGAGAAAGGCATGTTACGAAAAGCAACCTATAAACTGCGCGTGACCAGAAGGGAGTCTCTTTATGTTCATGATGACTTTGATCACCAACTCCAGATTGTCGAGTTGGAAGGCATCCCCCTTCACTATGAAGTGGGTGTTGCAGGGGAATTTGTCTCCCGCCGGAGCGTCAATTTCCATGACCGCATAGCCGGAAGCGGACATATGCAGGGTTATGCCGTGACCAATTTCCAATATGGTTCGGTTTACAGCAAGTTTGAAGGCCATCGTGACGGCAAAACCAAACTCACCGAGGGTACCTGGGAAACCTATAAGGGGACGGGCAAGCTGGACAATATCAAAGGCAAAGGCACCTTTAAGGTCACCTCGGCAGATCAATCCGGTGAATTCATTCTTGAAATGGAAGGAAAATATGAGCTCTGATTAAAATTGCGGCCGTTTGAAGTTTAAAGGAAAAAAAGCCGGGCTAATCACCGGCTTTTTTTATGGCTGCGTGGTCTCGTAAAAGTTCCAAATAATGTTCCGCGGTTTCTTTTCGTTTTTCGATGCTGGTTTCAGGAAGTATTTTTTTCAGTTCACAAGGGGTGCCGGCGACCAGATGATAGGGTCCGACAATCTGCCCGTGTTTTACCACCGATCCGGCAGCCACGACAGTACCTGTCCTGATCCGTGCGCCGCCGAGCACAACGGCATTAATGCCGATCAGGCAGTTGTCTTCCACGATACAACCGTGAACGACAGCGTTGTGCCCCACCGTCACATGATTTCCAATCAGCGTGGGTTTGTCAAAGTCCGTATGGATGGTGCAATTATCCTGGATATTGGTGTTTTCACCGATGGTGATCCGCTCCATATCTCCCCTGACCACCGTACCGTACCAGATGCTGGCGTTGTCTTTAATTTCAACATTTCCAATGATCACCGCCGTGGGCGCGATAAAGACATTTTTTCCGATAACCGGTGCAATGCCTTTAAATTCTAATATCATGGTCTGATTACCTATATCTTAAAGCTTTCGGTCATTCCCGCATATTTTTTACGAAGTTTGGGCTTTTCTATCTTTCCGGTAGGGTTCCGCGGAACATCATCGAAAATGATCCTTCGAGGTCTTTTGTATCTTGGCAGCGCCCGGCAAAATGCTTCGATCTCTTCAGTAGTAACTTTTTCTCCGGCCTTTTTTTGAATGATGGCAGCGGCGATTTCTCCCAGGCGGAGGCTGGGAAGACCGATGACCGCTACATCGTGAATTTTGGGGTGTGTCTGGAGAAAATCCTCAATTTCTACGGGATAGATGTTTTCCCCGCCGGTGATAACGACATCTTTTTTTCGATCCACCAGCCATATAAATCCATCCTGGTCCTGCCGCGCCACATCTCCGGTGAGCAGCCATCCATCAATCAGCGTTTCCCGGGTGGCCTCCGGATTCTTGTAATATTCTTTCATGACACCGGGTCCTTTGACGATGAGTTCGCCGGGTTGCCCTGGAACAACCGGATTCAACCGATCATCGACAATCCGGACTTCCCAGTCAAAACCCGGCAGCCCGATGGCCCCGACCTTGTGGATATTTTCCATTCCCAGATGGACACATCCCGGTCCGGTGCATTCCGTCAAACCATAATTGGTATCGTACTGGTGATTGGGGAAAATTCTTATCCATTCCTTAATCAAGGAGGATGGGACGGGCTGGGCTCCGATATGCATCAACCGCCACTGTTTCAACCGAAAGTCCTTGAGTTTGATTTCCCCGCTTTGAATCGAAAAGAGGATGTCCAGCGCCCAGGGGACCAGCAACCATACCACCGTCGCTTTTTCCTCGGAAACGGCTTCCATGATCCATCTGGGTTTGATTCCTTTGAGGATGACGCTTCTGGCGCCGACAATGAAGTTGCCGAACCAATGCATCTTGGCGCCGGTGTGATACAAGGGCGGGATACAAAGGAAGTTGTCCTCATGGGTTTGCCTGTGATGTATATTTTCCAAAAAGCAGGAGAACTCGAGGTTTCGATGGGTTAAAAGCGTTGCCTTCGGGGTGCCTGTGGTTCCGGAAGTAAAGTACAGTGCTGCTTCATCGGTAATGTCGATGTTGGTATTTGGATCCAGGTAAGGGACGTCTTCAAGGATCTCTTCATAAGATTCGGCAAAGTCGGGTTTGAGTTCCTCGGGTCCGACAAATATGTAAGTTTCAACAAAACTATCCAGATTCTCTTTAACGGCGGCGATACGTTCAGAAAATTCCTCACCGAAGATAAAGGCCTTGGCTTCGGCGATTTTTGCACATCGTTCAATGGTTTTTGCCACAAAACGAAAGTTGAGGGGAACAGCCCAGGCTCCGGTACGGAGAATGCCGAAATAGATGGGTAGCCATTCAATGCAGTTGGTCATCAAATGGACAACACGGTCCCCTTTCTTGACTCCCCGGGCAATAAGTGCATGGGCCAGTCGATTGGACTGGTCGTCGAATACTTTCCAAGTGATTTCCCTGCGTCGATTTTTTTCCGGCTCTCTTTCGACGAGCGCGGTTTCAGCCCCATATACGCGTGCATTACGGGCGAGTATCTCGGTGATCAGCATCCTTCATCCTTTCGGTGAATCCGTGTGCTACGGGTGGATATCAAAATTGTTATCGTCGGTCAAGATAAAGCTCACGGTTCACAGTTGAAGACAGGGACTTCGTTGTTGGAGGTTGGGGTCAAAGTACCTGAAAGTTTACCCGCCTTCGGCGGCGCCAGAAGCGACCAGGGCTCAAAGCAAAACTAACAGAATAAATTAAACCAACTTAACGATCCCAACGATCAAAATTTATCCCGTTAAATTTTTCGAAGAAAAGGAGTGAAACGAAATTAACCGGGACGAACCACGCCAGCGCAGGCGCTTGCGCCGCGTGAACGATCGAAACCAGTAAGAGGCACGATTATTGCATGTTTAATTTCGGCCAAAATCCTTTTCAAATAGAAAGGGGAATTCACATGGAGATATATGTCGCCAGACAACCCATATTCGACATTAAAAAATGCATATTCGGCTATGAACTGCTTTTCAGGTCGGATATGACCAATTTTTTCCCGGAAATTGATGAAAATTCAGCGACATCTAAGCTTCTTTCCAATAGCTTTTTTACCATCGGGATTGAAAAAATTGCCGGTTCCAATCTGGCATTTATCAATTTTCCACAGAAACTGCTGATCAGGCAGGTTCCCCTGATGTTTTCCCAAGACAAGCTCGTGGTAGAAATTCTGGAAGATGTCGAACCCTTGGCAGATGTCATTGAAGCCTGCCAGGAGATTGCATTGAATGGATATATCGTTGTGCTGGATGATTTTTTTTACCAACCTGCGCTCGAACCGTTGATTGAAGTTGCGGACATTATAAAAATAGACGTTCAAGCCACTCCCTTGGAGGATGTCGGTGATATTGTCAAAAAAATGACGTCAAAGGGTGTCGATCTTTTGGCTGAAAAAGTGGAAACCCACGATGAATTCGAACAAGCCCTTTCTATGGGATTTCGTTATTTTCAAGGGTTCTTTTTCAGCAAACCGGAGGTTTTGAAAAGCAGGGAGATTTCCACATCTCAGATGCATCTTTTGGAAATCATGGCCGAGGTCAATAAAGAAGATTTTGAATTTGACAAGCTGGAAAAGATGATCGTTAGAGATGCTTCCATATCCTATAAACTGATGCGGTTGATCAATTCTGCATTTTACAAGCGGGCCAAGGAAATTTCTTCCATTCGGCAGGCCATTATTATGATCGGGGAGACAGGCGTCCGGCGTTTTTTGTCTTTGATCGCCATGGCAGGATTGGCCTCCGGCAAACCCGATGAATTGATAAAGGTCTCGCTGGTCCGGGCAAAATTCTGTGAGCTTCTGGGAAACCATATCGGCAGTAGAACCGATCCATCAGAGCTCTTTACCCTGGGCTTGTTTTCTCTAATCGATGCGATCATGGATGATTCCATGGAAAACCTTATGTCACAGATCCCCCTGTCCAGGGGAATCAAAGACGTTCTCATATCCAAAGACGGTGATTTGGGTAAATTTTTAGTATTGATTGAATCTTATGAAAAGGGAGATTGGGAACAAATCCAAGAAATCGCCGACCATTTCGGGATACATGAAGACGATCTTCCCGGTCATTACTTGGCGTCACTGAACTGGGCGGACAGTTTGAACGTTCTCCAGTAGGTGCTCTCCAAACCTTTCGCTCGTATCCATCCATCCTTGACACACAGCCGTTCCCATTATACTAGTGTTTTGATCCTATAATTCGTTGAATTTATCCATATAATGAAGCGTCGGGGAATTTGCCCGAAAAATTGTGTTTATTGGCCGCCGGCAAAGGAAAGCGTCCCGATCCCATCACCGAAAAACTGATTGCCCAAGCCCACAAGTATAACATCGATCCGGTCTGGGACAGGAAGGCGCATTGCACGTTTTCCGAAGAAGGAAACAGCGGTATTGCCGGCGCATGTTGCTTTCACTGCAATATGGGGCCTTGCACCCCTGGAGACGCCATGGGGTATGAATACGGCGCCTGCGGAGCGATCATCGATACCATTGTTGCCCGGGACTTGATCGGACGTGTCACGGGTGGCGCGTCAGCCCATGTTGAGCACACCAGGGCCATTGCCAAAACCTTAAAAGATGTGGCTAGAGGCAGATTAAAATCATATCAAATCCGATGTGAGCGAAGCGAATTGTCGATATGGGAAAGCTGAAATTGCTGGTATCAGGCAGGACCGAGCCCGCCGTGAATCAGGCCCGAAGGGGACTGCTTGAATCCATTATAACCAAAATTTTAAAAAAGGACGGATACCGTGTTGACGGCATTCGTCCCGCAGATCCTCATCAAATGGAACTGGAGATCGAGGGAAAACACCTTGAAACCGGTTTCCCGCTTTATGCTGTCTGCGGGTATTCAGAAACAGCCGTGTCGGAACGCGATCTTCAGTCTTTTTACGGCAGATATATGGTAAGATGGCTTGAAAACAAGCAATGTCACGGCTTTTTTCTTGTCTTGCCCGGTTTAGACGAAAGGGCTGGAAAATTTTATAATCAACACATTAAAAATAGTGAACATGTTACCGCTTTTTTATACGAAGAAAACGATGTCTTGAAAACAATTTCGAAGATGCCGGGTCATCTCGGCCCGGATCAGATTGCCGAGCGAATCCCTTCCGATAAGGGGCAAATCGGTGAAAATGTAATGCTTTATACGGAAAAAGGCATGTACTGGGTTTGGTTTATTACATCTCACGGAAAAACCATGCCGGATAAGTTCGCCTTGTTTGACCAAAAGGGAGCGTCAATATCGGATCGATCCGTCATCGACTTTCTCGTGAAGCTGTATCCCACACTTGCCGATTTTAACCCCATTCTATCGGATAAGACGGGATTGCTCCAGGCCGGTTTGTTTCAGGATGCAGATCCGGTTGTAGAAGTCAGTGGCGGCACCGAATGCTTCACGTATCCACTCCCTGCATCACCAAAACATTTTGTGGGCAGAAAATCCATTTTCAACATTCTCGATACACTCACCCGTCAAATCCTTTATCGAGAGACAAAGGACCGGGGTATGGTGATAGAGGCGCCTCTGGGATGGGGAAAAAGTTCAATGGTTCTGGCTATGGCTGCGCATGTGCAAAAGAGCGGCCATCTCGCTGTTGCCGTTGATTGTCGGACGGCGTCGTCATCCGCATTCGTCCCTTGTGTCCTGGATCATGCCGCAATGAAGTTTGGAGGTCTGGATAAAGAAAGCCGCCACGAAGATCAAAAAAAATCGACGCCGATGTTTGGCGATCCTGACCAATGGATTCTCGATATCGGACAGAAGCTCGAATCCCGGAATCAACTTGCGTTTATCTTCTTTGATCAGTTCGAGCATATTTTCTCTCTGCCGGAGGCGCTCGGCCGGTTTAAAGATCTCTTTTTTGAGATCATTGATAAACAAACGAATATTGTTATGGGATTCTCGTGGGACAGCGGGCTTGCTTTTTCAAACCGGGTGTTTTCCGACCTTAGATTCGATGCGGTTACCGAAAAATGCCGGAAAATGATCTTGACCGCTTTTTCAAAGGCTGAAATCGATGTGCTCTTAAACCGACTTGTCAAGGAATTGGATGAGCCTTTGATAAAAGATCTTCGAATTTTCCTCCATAGATTTTCACAAGGATATCCCTGGCTGCTGAAATTGCTATGCTTTCATGTCAAAATCGCGCGTCAGTCCGGGATTCCTCAGCCGGCTGTCCCGCAAATTCTTTTAGGCATCGAAGAACTCTTTCAGCAGGAATTTCATCATCTGTCAGACGCCGAACGCAATTTCCTGCATCACATCGCCGAATCCGTTCCCGGACGGGTTTCTGTGTCTTTGGAATCAGCAGATTATCAGGTGATTCAAGGATTGGCCCGCCGGGGATTGATCGAAAGTTTTGGCACATCAGTGGATGTCTCATGGAATATTATACGGTACTATTTGAATACCGGGGAACTGCCCTTTCGCGATCATTTTCTTTTTAATACCCCCATTGGACACGTGGTCGATGCACTGAAGATTCTGTACGACGCCGGCGGCATACTTGATGTTTCAGGGTTCAGAATCAGGACCGGAATGCCGGACCGCACATTTTACGATCTTGCGAGGGATATGGATCTGGCGGGTCTTGTAACATTCAGTCAGGGAAAGGTTTCTTTGAGACTCGACATGTCCGGCAAAGATCAGGATCTGGCCGTCTTAATGAGAAATTGTTTGAGGCGCCGGTTATCCGAAAACCGTTTAGTGGCCAAGATCTTAAAAAACCTCAAAAATAGCCATGCGCTGACCTTGGTCGACATCGCGATCCTGCTCGAGACGTCATCCCCCTCGATAAATATAAAAAAACACACTTGGTTGACCCACGCTCAGATGCTGGGCCAATGGCTGGATGCCGCCGATTTGGCGCTGTTGGACAAAACGAACAAAAAAGTGATATACTTTGATCCGGCATCGGAAATTCGTGAACGAGACTTTTTTTTACCCCGGCGGCGCGGGGGCAAAACCCCGAGGATGCCGTATGCGCCAGTTGAAAACATTGCCATACGTCTCGTTCAAGCCCTTCAGGGAGACGGCGTAGTGGATTGGACAGGACTTTCAAAACATGCCATCTTTGGCGCGCTGGCCGCCCTGGAGGATTTGGGATTTATTGAAAGAAAGACATCACTGATCAAGGTATTGCCAAGAGCAAAAACCTTTTTTGCCCATCCGGATCAACGCTCGCTGATATTTGCAGAAGGTGCGCTGAAATTGAAGTCGTTTTCAGTGTTTGTCGAAATTCTCAACGCCAGGCAGACCAAGGGGGCCACCCTTTCGGAACTGGGCCGTGAACTCTGCGACAGACTGGAAGCGAGCTGGGAGCAAAGCACTTCTGAAACCCTCGCCAAAATTATGCTGAATTGGGCTCGCCATGCGAATCTTGCGCCGGGTGCTTTTAAAGAGATTCGAAAAGGGCCGATCAAAGGCTGGAAAAAGAAAAAGGACGATCAATTGTCACTTTTTTAAAAGCCTTTTTAGAACAAATGATTTTTAAGCGCTTGTTCGCGCTCAATCTGGGTATAACGGTTACGTAACATATACTTATGAAAGGCAAAATGAGAAACGACAGGTTCTGGACCGGGGTCCCGCCGTGGATATTTATCGGCGCGGTGATCGTCTTGTTTCCGATTTTCGCCATTATGACCATACAGAACATACACCGCCAGAATCAAAACATGACACACCTGATGCTTGAAAAAGGAGCGGCCCTGATCCGCTCTTTTGAAGCCGGCACACGCACCGGAATGGGAATGAGCTGGAATGAATTCCAATTGCAGAAGCTCCTTACCGAAACCGCCCAGCAGTCCGATATCCGCTATCTTCTGGTCACGAATGAAAATGGCACCATTATCGCTCATGACAACCCTGACGATATCGGTCTAAAACATGGAAAAGGATTAAACCTCAAGAAGATTGCACATAGTAAAACGGTTCATTGGCGAATCGTTCGGGACAAAGACGGCAAGAAGATATTTGAAGTTTTCAGTGAATTTGCTCCCATTGAGCAAGGTATGGGCATGGGCCGCGATCATATGATGATGCACATGTGGTTTCAACGGGGAATGAACCAAAGGACCGATATTCGTCATTTGGAACCGGTCATTTTTGTGGGTCTCGACATGACGTCCGTACAAGACGCCATCCGGTCGGATACCCGGCATACCATTATTATGGGAATTATTCTCCTCTTGATCGGATTCTCCGGCATTATCCTCCTTTTTTTAGCGCATAGTTACCGGGCCGCCCGCCTGTCTCTTTCAAGAATCAAGGCATTTTCAGACAATCTTGTGGAAAATATGCCCATCGGACTCGTGGCGATGGACAGCCATCAAAGAATCACCTCCTTAAACAATGTGGCGGCATCTATTTTAAATCGTTTGCCGGAGGACGTGATTGGAGAAAATGCTGAAACATCACTGCCGGCCGAGTTGTGGCAGTTGATGGAGAATCTGAATGCTGAAAAAGGGGTGGTGGAAAAAGAAATTGACTGTACCGTGAAGGAAGGAAACGTGATCCCCATGGAAGTCAGTGCCACGTTGCTCCATGATGAGGACGGAACGTTTCTTGGACATGTGGTTTTGTTCAAGGATCTCAGTGAGGTTCGCGCATTAAGAAAGGAGATTGCCCGGAGTCAGCGTCTTGCAACGGTGGGGAGGCTGGCGGCCGGTGTCTCACACGAGATCCGGAATCCGTTGAGTTCGCTCAAGGGGTTTGCAACTTATTTTAAAGAAAGATATCATAATGTACCTGAAAATCAGCAGATTTCAAATCTCATGATTCAAGAAGTCGATCGGCTGAACAGGGTGGTTGGCGAGCTCCATGAGTTTGCAAGGCCCATCACCGTTACCAAAAAGCCGATTCAAATTAAATCCCTTTTAGAAGGCTCTCTGAAGATGATTGAAAGACAGGCATCGGAGTCAAACATCACCATTAAAACCGACTTTGATCACGAGTTAAAAGACGTGTTGATTGATCCGGACAGGATCAACCAGGTTCTTTTAAATTTGTATCTCAATGCCATTGACGCAATGGACAGCGGCGGATGTTTGACGGTCACGCTTTCCGGAAATAAGACAAAAAATGGGGCAGAGATCAAAATTACGGATACCGGGACCGGGATTTCGGACAATGATCTGGGACATATCTTTGATCCTTATTTTACCACCAAACCCACCGGTACCGGACTGGGGTTGGCCATTGTTCATAATATCATGGAAGCCCATGGCGGCGAGATCAATATCGAAAGCCGCATGGGACAGGGAACATGGGTTACGATATTTTTACCTGCTGCTGAAACAAGAGATGAGAAATGACACCAAAAAGGACGGTATTGGTCGTTGACGACGACGACACCCATCGCACGATGTTGAAAACCCTTGTGGGAGGCTGGGGATATGATGTCGAGGAGGCCGATGACGGTTCGACCGCCATTGCAAAGGTCGAAGAACGCCCCTTTGATCTTATCTTGATGGATGTCAGAATGTTGAAAGTTTCAGGCATTGAAGCACTGGAACGAATAAAAGCGTTTAATCCCGCTATTCCGATTACCATCATGACAGCATACTCTTCCGTTGAAACGGCTGTTGAAGCTTTGAAAAAAGGCGCTTATGATTATCTGACCAAGCCCCTTGATTTCGACAAGTTGCGGTTAACCCTTGAGCGGGCGATGGAACATGTTCGTCTGAAAGAGGAGAACCGCATGCTCAAGGAGAGCCTGGGCAAACATTTCGATATGCAAAACATCATCGGTCGCAGCCGGGCCATGTTAAGTCTTCTGGAAACGGTGGCGCATGTGGCGACGTCCGAAGCAACCGTAATGATCACCGGCGAATCCGGAACAGGCAAAGAATTGATTGCCGGGGTGATTCATTATAACAGCCCGAGGAAAGACGGTCCGCTGGTAAAGATCAATTGTGCGGCAATTACCGAGACGCTTTTGGAATCCGAGCTTTTCGGTCACGAGAAAGGATCGTTTACAGGTGCTGATCGAAGAAAAGAAGGGCGTTTTTTCCAGGCGAACAAAGGAAGTCTGTTTCTTGACGAAGTCAGCGAGATGCCGCTTTCCATGCAGGTGAAACTTTTGCGTGTATTGCAGGAAAGAGAACTGACCCGTGTCGGCGGCGAAAAGGTCATACCCGTGGATGTCCGGGTGATTGCCGCCACCAACAAAGATTTGGATGATCTGAAAAATGAGGGTGCTTTCCGCGAGGATTTGTATTATCGCCTCAACGTCGTCCGTCTGGAGATTCCGCCGCTCAGGGACAGAAGGGAGGATATTCCGTTGCTTGCCCGGCACTTTCTGGATAGGTTTGCATCCAAAAATAATAAAGACATCAAAGGGCTCACACCCGGTGCTATGGACCGGCTGATTCGCTATAATTGGCCCGGAAATGTGCGCGAACTGATGAACGCCGTGGAAAGAGCGGTTGTTTTGGCCCGAACGGAATATCTTGACGGTCAGGATTTTGCCATGATACACACGGCGGCGAAGCCACCGTCTGAAACATCGTCTTATGCCGACCCCAACATGCCGCTTGAGGCGGTGGAAAAAACCGCGATCTTGCGCATGCTGGATTCTGTTGCCGGCAATAAAAGCGAAGCTGCGAGACGGCTGGGTATTACCCGAAAGACGCTTCATCAAAAACTCAAAAAATACGGCGTAATGGACTAGTGGAGGTTATATTTTCATTTTGGTTTTTTTCGAATAAGGTGTTTCATTGATACGGTTTGATAAGATATTGTTTCTTTTTCTTGCTTTGTGTTTCTTCGGACAGATAGCGTCTGCAGATCGATTGTCGTCTAAACCAGCGTCCATGCCGGATGATTTGTCGTTATCCCTCGTCGAGATTATAACGCACGTTGAAGCGCGTTATTCAGTATCCGGATTCTCGGCCCAATTTTTTCAGACCTCGACAATAAAAGCCATGGATATTACGGATACTGCATCGGGGACAGCATATTTCAAGCGTCCTGGGAAAATGAGATGGAAGTACGAAGCACCCGAGCGGCAAATGATCATTACGGACGGCAACACGCTGTGGATCTACAGGCCAGACGACAACCAGGTCATGATTGGAAAGGCCCCTTCTTTTTTTAAAGGCGGCAAGGGATTCAGTTTCCTGTCCGACATGAAGGAGATAAGGCAAAAATTCAAAATGAGTCTCGAAAAAGAGGGTTCGGAAGGGTTTTGGGTTTTAAAGCTTCTGCCCAAAGAAAAGACGGTCGATATTGTAAAAATCTTTCTCACGATTTCAAAAGCGACGTTCGATGTTGTCGAGATCGCGACGTATAATTCATACGGTGACCAAACACGGTTCGTCTTCAGCCATATTCAGTTTAAAAAAAAGATCGATGATTCATTGTTTCATTTTAATATCCCCAAAGGTGTGGAGGTGCTGCATCTGGATGAACAAGGAGACATGTGAGAAAGACCTTAAAAATTCGATCGCGAAAACACGAAAGTACGAAAGTACGAAATAATGAAAGAAAAGATAAAAAGTTTGTTGAAAAAAAGAAACGCCGTCATGCTTTCCCATAATTACCAGCCTCCGGAAATTCAGGACCTGGCGGATCTTTGCGGTGATTCCTTGGAATTGAGCATTAAGGCCTCCCAGACCGATGCGGAGGTCATCGTCTTTTGCGGAGTTCATTTTATGGCGGAAACCGCTTCAATATTGTCTCCGGACAAAACCGTGCTTCTGCCTCGAAAAGATGCCGGATGTCCGATGGCCGATATGATTGAACCCGAAGGACTTCAGGTTATGATTGACAAGCTCCCTTGGATGCCCGTGGTAACCTATGTCAATTCATCGGCGGCGGTTAAAGCGATTTCTACCATATGCTGTACATCGGCCAATGCCGTCGATATTGTCGGCAGCCTGGATGCCGATGAAGTGATTATGACGCCCGACCGGAATCTGGCCTTATATACCGCCTCTAAGACAAAAAAGAAAGTTCACACCTGGGACGGATATTGTCCGACCCATGACAGGCTCCATCCCGAAGATGTGCATAACGCCAAGAGGGCACATCCGGAAGCCGTCTTTATGGCCCATCCGGAGTGTCGTTCGGAAGTTTTAGATCTGGCAGATGTGATTTGCAGCACTTCCGGCATGATCCGGTATGCAAAAGAATCAAAAAGCACCTCATTTATCGTCGGAACGGAGATCGGGCTGATTCACCCTTTGAAAAAAGCAAATCCCGGGAAAAAATTCTATCCGGCTTCAAGCAAGATGATGTGCAAAAATATGAAAAAGATCTCCCTTGAAGATGTTGCGAGAAGCCTGGAATTGATGGCGGGTGAGGTGAAGGTTCCCGAAAATATTCGCAAGCCGGCCTTTCAAGCGGTTCAAAAGATGGTCGAACTGTCTCTTGCAGTGAACAAAAGTGCCTAAAGTTTGAAGTGAGCTAAAGTTAAGGAATTGTATCAATTATATAAAATCTCCGGAGCAACGCGACTCCATAACTTTAGGCACTTTTAACTTGTTCGGTTAATTTGCAGAATTCCTCCTTGCTCCAGAGCGGAAATCACTTGGACGAATCATCCGACCAGCTCTTCTGGAATGTCGGCATTGGTGTAAACTTTCTGAACATCATCACAGTCTTCGAGAGTTTCCATCAAATTCAGCATTTGCTCTGCTTCTTTGCCCTGAAGATTTACGGTGGACTGAGGGAACATGGTGATTTCTGCGACGATACAAGGAATCGATGCGTTATCAACGGCGGTTTTCACAGCCTCGAAATCCTTGGGGGTTGTAATGATTTCGTAATTGCCGTTATCTTCTCTGACATCTTCGGCGCCGGCGTCTATGGCGACTTCCATCAAAACATCCTCATCAACGGATTGGTTTTCGACAACAATATACCCTTTTTTTTCGAACATCCATGCAACACACCCATTGGAGCCAAGATTCCCGCCGGCCTTGTTTAAAATATAGCGGATATCGGCCACGGCCCTGTTTTTGTTGTCAGTGACCGACTCTATGTAAACTGCCGCACCGCCGGGCCCGTAACCTTCGTATATGCTCTCTTCATAAAAAACCCCTTCCAGTTCTCCGGTTCCCTTTTTTATGGCCCTATCGATATTATCTTTGGGCATATTTTCACTTTTGGCCGCCTGCACCGCGGTCCGCAGCCTTGGGTTTGAATTGATGTCCCCGCCGCCCATACGGGCCGCCACGGTGATTTCTTTGATGAGCTTCGTAAAAATTTTTCCCCGCCTGGCATCTGTGATGCCTTTTTTGTGTTTAATGCTGGACCACTTGCTGTGCCCTGACATCTTTCCCTCCTATTTTTTCCTTAATCCGATCACAAAAATCTCTTTGCTGGCCTTTCGGCTGCTTTTCGGCTTAAAAATTCTGTGGACGTTAAAGGCACTCCGAACCAATTCGACAAATGTCTTGAAATCTTCTCCTTGAAAAATCTTGCAAACAAACGATCCGCCGGCAATCAATGTCATCTGAGCGATGGATAGCGCCTTGCAGCAAAGATCAAAAGATCGGACATTGTCCACGAACTTATTCCCTGTTGTGGATGGTGCCATATCACTGATGACGGCATTGAAACCGCTTCTCAGGGATTTAAAAAAATTGTCATCCATCAGGAAGATGTCCCCTGTGTAAAGCTTTACATGGGCCGGGACGCTTATCGTGACCGGCACCTGATCGATGCCGATGACCTGACCTGCGTTCCCGGTCAGACCGGCCGCATAAAGAAGCCATGACCCGGGTGCACATCCCAGGTCCAGGACAGCATCTCCCTTTTCGATAATATTGTATTTTTTTTGTATTTCTTCAAGCTTAAAGACAGATCGGGCAGGAAATTGTTCCTTTTTTGCCTTTCGGCTGTAATGATCTTGCCAGCGGTTCATCTTTTTTATAGATGGTTTCATTTTAAAACAGTTCTTCCATGGCTTCGGATACATTTTTGACGCCGACAAGCTTGATGTCTTTAATTCCAGCGGTTCGTTTCAGGTTGCTTTGGGGCAGCACGCATCGATTAAAGCCCATCTTTTTTGCTTCGGCAATCCGGGTTTCGATTTGGCTTATGGCCCGGACTTCACCGGTCAATCCGATTTCGCCCAATACGATGGTCCCTTGTCGAATCGGCCGGTCCAAAAAGCTCGATGCAACCGCCCCCACGATTCCCATATCAACGCCGGGTTCGTCAATCTTGACGCCACCGGCGACATTGATAAAAATATCATGCCCCATCAAATGCATCCCCAATTTTTTTTCCATTACCGCCACGAGCAGTGCCACCCGGTTGTGATCGATCCCCAGAATCGTTCTTCGCGGATTCCCAAAACTCGAACTGCTTGCAAGCGCTTGAAGTTCAACAAGGATCGGCCTTGTCCCTTCCATGCTGGCCGTGACGACAGAACCCGGCGCATTAGCGGGGCGTTCGGAAAGAAATACGGCCGAAGGGTTGTCCACCTCATTGAGCCCGTTTTCATTCATTTCAAATACGCCGATTTCATTGGTTGATCCGAATCGATTCTTTACCGCTCTCAAAATCCTGAATACATGATTTTGGTCGCCCTCAAAATAAAGCACTGTATCGACCATATGCTCCAGTAGTCTCGGCCCTGCAATAGCGCCGTCTTTGGTCACATGGCCGACCAAAAATACGGGAGTCCCGGTCTTCTTGGCCATCAACATGAGTTTCAAGGTCGATTCCCGCACCTGGGAAATACTACCGGGGGCGGAAGTCAATTCAGGGCTGAACATGGTCTGGATGGAATCAATGACCAGAACCTTGGGTTGAATGGATGCGACCATCAACAGGATTCGTTCAATATCATTCTCTGAAACAACCAGCAAGCCCGAAGACACCGCAGCCAGCCTTTGGCTGCGTATCCTCATCTGACGGATCGATTCTTCTCCGGAGACGTACAATACTTTTGAATCCTTTTCGGCAATCCCATAAAGCGCCTGCAGCATAAGGGTCGATTTCCCGATGCCGGGGTCTCCGCCGATTAAGACGAGTGTACCGGAAACAAGGCCGCCGCCCAAAACACGGTCAAATTCTTTGATTCCCGTTAAAAGACGATCTTCATGATCGAGAGAAATATCAATGATGGAGACCGGTTTCGTTTGTGAGGCATCCAAAAACCGCTCCGATTCCCGGGCGGATTTGGCGGTTTGTATCTCTTCCACAAAAGTTTGCCATTGGCCGCAATCCGGGCACTTCCCCATCCATTTCGGGGTTTGATATCCGCAAGCCTGGCATGAAAATATTGTTTTGGACGTTTTTTTCACGTCGCCGACACTTTACGATTAAAAATTGAGATTTATAGTGTTGCTCCGGGCGGTTGACTCAATTTTTTTTGAATTTGTTTAACCCATGTTCACGTTATCTTTTAATACTCGACATAAAATGCATTTGTTTCCGGGTAACCCCCCTTGCTTTTTGATTCATAACATGTCATTTAATTGCGATCAATACGTGTCTTAGGGCACAGTCTTAAGTCACAAAAATCGAACCAAGATTTATGATCGACTACCATCTGCATACGCTGTTTTGCAACCATGCCGTCGGCGGTATGGAGCGCTATGTCCAAAATGCCGTGGATTCGGGATTTCGGGAGATATGTTTTTTGGATCATCTGACTATCCGGACCGCTGGCGGTTGCGAGGAAGGAGTGGGCAGGAAAACAGAACCCGGTCTTTCCATGACGCCCGAAGAAATTCCCCATTATTTTTATGCCGTCCAAATTTTGAAACAAGCCTATAAAAACAAGATCAGCGTCAAGGCTGGCCTCGAGGTTGATTTTAATCCGGATTATACCGATTATTATCAAAAAATTGTCGACACCTTTGCATTCGATGTCATTGCCGCCTCGCTGCATTTTCCCAATGGTTTTGACATTGTTACCCACCGTTCAGGATGGCGATATGGCGAAAATGATACGGATGAAGTTTATGAGATGTACTTCGACCAGCTCAAAAAAATGCTGGAATATGACTATTTTGATGTGATATGTCATATAGACCTTATAAAAAAGTTCGGTCGAAAACCCAAGAAATCTTTTGAAATAGAATACGACAACATATTGGGAATCATAAAAGACAAGGGCAAAACCATCGAGGTCAATACCAGCGGTTATGATCATCCCGCCCGAGATATTTACCCGTCTTTGAGGATTCTTGAAAAATGTTATCGGAAGGGGATATCGATCACTATGGGGTCTGATGCGCATCACCCGGCGAATGTGGGCCGACATTACAAGGGGGTGCTGCCGATCCTGCTTTCAATCGGATACAGGCGATTGGCAATTTTCACAAAGCGGCAACGCGGCGAAGTTCAAATAAAGGAGTAGAAAAACAAGATTCATGTTCCATAGCATTACAACCCCGTTCAAATATATCATCGTTTTGACCTGTTTTTTTATGCTCAATCTTTTTCTCTTAACACAAAATGCATCTGGACAAGGAAAAAGCGGCAGATATTTTGATTCATTACAGAATCGGTTGATAAAAGACGGTTTTGATAAAGACCGTATCGTAGCACTTTACAAAAGCCCTGAAGTATATTTTGAGATAAAAGGGGTCTCCCGGTTTTTGGTCCATCGTGAAGCTGAATTGAATTATGATCAATTTTCCAGCAAAAAATCGATCCGCAAAGCGATGAAATATATGGCGCATCACAAAGAAGCGCTGGAAAAGACTGAAAAGAATTATGGTGTAGACAAAGAGATCATTACGGCGATTCTTCTGGTGGAAACCCGGTTGGGAGCCTTTGTCGGAAGACCTTTGGTGTTAAATACGCTGTCCACAACCGCTGCCCTCGCAGATGCCCATGTCCGAGAAATGTTTTGGGATAAAGTTTCAAAATCAGCCCGGCTTACGCGGAAACAATTCGATAGATGGGTTCAAAGAAAATCGGCATGGGCTTACAAAGAGCTCAAAGCTTTTTTGGTGTATACAAACGAGGAACACATGGATCCGCTTGATATCCGGGGATCTTATTCAGGGGCCATGGGGATTGCCCAGTTCATGCCGAGCAACATTCTCGTATTTGCAACAGACGGCGACAACAACGGAACGACGAATCTTTTTAATCACGCCGATGCCATAAGCAGCATCGGTAATTTTCTAAAACATTACGGATGGTACCCTGGAATCGACAGGAAAAAGGCTTACCAGGTTATCTATCATTACAACCACAGCTCCCAGTATGTGAATGCAGTATTGAAAGTATCGGCAATTTTAAAATCGAAAACGTAAATTTGGCCTAAAATGAGCGATTGTCAAGGTTGCCGCAGATACAAGGAAGATGCCGTTCCGCTATAGTCAGCTATGCGGGACGGCATCTGACGCAATAGGTGCGGCAAGATCGGCAATCCCGAAGGGTTTCAAATTTTAAAAATATAATGCAAAATAATTCATTAATAATAGAAGATAGTTAATCCCCTTTTAAAGTTCGAAACGCTTACTTTAGGAAAAGGATAACATTGGATTTAGCAACTGCAATTGTATGGATAAAAATCAGCGTTGTTTTTTATCTGTTGACGGTTTTGGCGATTGTCGACATCGTGCGCAAAGATTTTGGAACCATTGGGAAGAAAGCGATGTGGGGCCTCGTTGCCATGATTCCGTTTTTCGGGTGGCTGGTTTATCTGATATTTGGGTTCAGAAAAGGTAAAAAAAAGGTGCACGGAGGGGTAGAAAACAAATAAAGTTTGACATCGGCTGCCGCCTTCTATATTCATACATATCTTTAAGGTCCCATCGTCTAGCGGTCAGGACGCCGGCCTCTCACGCCGGTAACGCGGGTTCGAACCCCGCTGGGATCACCAGACAATTATTTCAGGGAGTTATATTAAATTATAGCTCCCTTTTTTTGTCTCGAATTTCTCAATACCCAACATCATACCCAACAATTCCGATAAAAATCAGAGTAAAAAGAAAACTCCCTTCCTGAACAACGTCCGACCTACGAATCCGTAGGTCGCAGGTTCGAATCCTGCCGGGCGCACCAGTAAAATCAATTGGTTATAGCATTTCTGCTTAACCCTCTTAATAATTTTCCAACTATATTTCCAACCTTGTGGATAGATTTTAGGGTAAATTTAGGTAAAACTAAATTCTTTTGTAGCCCGAACTCAGATGACCGCATTTCTGATGCAAACGTCTGGGCTGTAGATAATAAGTTTGCTCTATGGCAGGATTTTACATCAACCTTTGAATACCTATGTACCTTTAATTTTGATGTTCGCTTATAAACCGTGATATCGAAAAATAAAAACAACCTTGCAATTGATATTTTGGCAAGTCTTTCGAACCTCGTGCTCCGGCTAATCTAATTTTGAAGTATGACATAACTTTATTATATCTAACAAATTGCTTTTATTTATATTTAATTGTCATAATATAAATTTTAATAATGTAACATACAAACGCTGATATCAAACGTTTAATCAGAATGGAAAAATACGCTAACAATACCACAAGGAAGAAAAACAGATAAAATACTGCGTGATGGCTGTAAGCCTCAAACGGTTATACTTAAAAAAGGGAGTTTGAGGTGGAACTTGTTTTATGGCTTCTCTGGTTTGCTTACATCTTAATCTTCGGTCGAACGTAATACTAGTATATAATTTTAAAATACACCGAAGTTCACAACGGCACTGGGGGAAGTCATCATAAATGGCAAAGGCTTTGTAGGATGGTCAACCTGTCTTCACAACCTTTGCATGGGGCGATCCAAAAGGGTCGCCTTTTTTTATATCTCAAAAAGAACGATTTCTAAAATATTATATGTAAATTGTTCAAGACTTCTTAAACGATAAACAAAAACAATTTCAGACAAGCAATTTGTCAAGTTCAAAAACAGGAAGGTACCTTTTCAGTAAAAAAAATATTTAAGACTTCTTACAGGGATTATTATTTT
>JAJDND010000101.1 GCA_022340885.1 Desulfobacterales bacterium
TCCTCCTTGTCAAATAATTTAAAGTATTCTCTGACAAGTTGCATATCCATTTTATCTTTGTGCAAAGCAAGCAGTCTTTGTATGTCCGGAGCATCGATCAAGTAACGATTTTCCGGATCGTTATAAATCGCTTGAATTTTAAGACCAATTAAATCTTCGGGCAGCAGAGTTTTTACCTCAAATTCACCATCAAAAACTGTCTTTTTAAGGGCTCGCCGCATCATTGCTTTCGTATATTTTCTTTTTGCTAAAATGAAATCGACCTGACCAAACACTTTTACAGGCGACAGATAAGAGATAATCTCATCACTGCTGAAGTCTTGCAGTTCATAACCCAAGTCCGTCATAATTGCATGGATCATGGCCCTGGATTCTTCGAAAACAAGAAAATCAATATCTCTTGTAAACCTGAATATATTCATCGTACTCAATGCCAAGCCGCCGGATAATATAAAATCGATCTCTTGCTCATGAAATTTTGCTATCAGGGTTTTTAAAACCTCTTTAAGGTTCATCATCTGCACCACGGAGTTGACGTCTCGAAAATTTATAGTTGAAACGATCAGACAAGTGAAAGTCCGGCAATGGCTTTAAAATGTTCGTCTTTTGTAAACAACCTTAAACCATTCTGAAATGCCACAGCAGCAATCCAGATGTCATTGGTTGGCACAGGTTTTCCGATTGCTCTCAAATTATTAATAGTTTCAGCGTAGAACTCTGATGTATCTTCATCCACTGGATAAACAACAACTCGGGGGCTGTCTAAAAATAATTCAAGTTCTTCCCTATTTTTCTTTTCCTTTCCTACTCCTTTAAAGCCGGAAAGCAATTCGCCGATGCTAATAACAGAAATCCCTATATGTTCAGTTTTTTTAAGAACCTCAACGACGCTGTCATCTCCTCTGAGCGCATACGAATAAATATTGGTATCAATCAACAACCGTTTCATTCCCACAGTTCCCTGTCAATTTTTCTTTGGTTGTCAATGACCCCTTGAATTTTATTGAACTCATCCTCTGTCCATATCCCAAACAGTTGATCCAGATCGTCATACTTTTTTGTATATTTTTTCCTCTTTTGCATCCCGATATTTTCTTTAATCATATCTAATACCAGTTGGTTCACGCTTTTCTTTTCGTCCTTGGCAACCTGTTTCAACTTTGAAGATACTTCAGAATCGATGCCTCGAATTGTAATTGCTTTCATGATTAAACCTCTCACAATATAATGTCATCGATTGATATCTCTATGACATCATGTTATGATTGCAAATCTAATTTGTCAATCTAAACAAACGGGTATTTTTTAAAAAATCATCAACGATTGCGTTGAATCCTTAGTTATAGATGCTGAATGCGTTAAGATTTAAGCTTTTTTTTCGGCGCTGTCGGGGTCGCCGCCGGCACTTAAAGCCATGAGCATCTCTTCTCTTTCCGATCTGACCTGGTCCTTGATCCGCTTGACATGTCCGCGGCCCAGTCCTTTCACTTCGCAACCGAGTTCGAAATAGCGCTTGATTTTATTGTCATCCAGAATGCCGAAGCAATCGATGACCGCCAAAGGGCCACCGGCTTTCTCCACGACGTGATCAGGATCGAGGTCCAAATAATGATGATGCCTGACCGCAAAAATAAGCGCATCCGTTCCATTCAAGGCCTCATTCAGATCCTGATGGACATGCAGCTCGGAAAGTTTATCCTGATTTCGAAAGAACCTTTTCAGGCTGCGTGTCGAAGAAGGGTACTCATCCTGTTTTTCGATTTCCCACCAATGTTTGACATAAGGATCATGCACCCTGAGTTCCGCTCCCATTTCCGTGAGCCGGCGAACGATCAATTCAGATCCGCTGTACCGGGTGTCCCCCACATCCTCACGATAAGACGCGCCAAGGATCAGGATCTCGGCAGCTGCCAGGGGACGGCTCATGTTGCGGAGCGCATCCCGGGTCAGCTGCGCCACATGCAATGATCGGGTATCGTTGATATCGATGGCCAGGGGGGTAATTTTAAATATGTTGTCTTCGAATCCGTGGATATGCCGGTACGCCCACACCCCGAGCCCGCCGTCCTTGGGCAGGCAGTAGCCGCCGATGCCGGGTCCCGGAAAAATGATGTTGCTGTGCGTGGGCCTCACTTTGATGGCTTCGAGAACCTTAATCAGGTCTACGCCGTTTCTTTCGGCAAATAGGCTCCATTCGTCCAGAAAGGCCAGAATCGTCGCCCGGAAGCTATTTTCCACGATTTTTGTGGTTTCGGACTCGATGGGCCGGCTCAATACGGTCAGCGGATATTTCTCAGTGTTGATGACCTCATCGAGAAACTTTACGACACGGTTTGTCGCTTCTTCGTTAATGCCGCTGCAAACTCTCCAGAAATCGCGGATGCTGGCCACGTAATTTTTGCCCGGCATTACCCTTTCAAAACTGTGGGACAACAAAGGCGCACTTTTGATCCCGCGCTTTTGAAACACTTTTCTCATAATGGGATATGCCACCTGTTCCGTGGTCCCCGGCGCCACGGTGGTCTCTATAAGTACCAGCGTATCCGGAGAAATGTGTTCGGCGATGATCTCCAAGGATTTTTCCAATGCGTCCATTTCGGTCCAGCCGGTTCTCACATCACCCAAAGATTCCTTCAGATAATCACATTGAACATCTACCACCACCACATCGGCAAACTTCAACGCATCGTAAGTATACGTAGCCGTAAGGGTCTTTTTCTCATTCACGCAACGGTGAATCATCGGCGCCACTTCCGGATCCTCGGCCTGAACCGGAGGCAGTCCGCGGTTCAGCAGAGGAATTTTCCAATAGCTGCGCGTACTCGGACGCTGCATTCCGATGACAAATTTAATGGGATTGCTGTTTTTATCTTCACTGTCAGCCACTACTGCCGCCATCACAGCCCCAACAAACCCCACGCCCATGACCACCACGATTTCGCGACCCAGCTCTCGCTGTTCTTGGACAATATGCTCTAATCGGCGGTATTCCTCTGCGTAATCATCGGGTCCGGGCAACAGAAATTTTTCACCATCAGGACTTATTGAATACTCTCTCATTAGTTTCCACCTCCTATTTTTTGAAATCTTGTTTTCCCAGTATTTTGCAGCCAATGAATGAGAAAATGGTGAATACAGCTCCGCCCTCTTAGTTCCATCTAAAAAATTTTATATCCATCTGTAATTACGGATATAATGTTTCAACATG
>JAJDND010000120.1 GCA_022340885.1 Desulfobacterales bacterium
CGGCTGCGACGACTGAAAGTAACGCCTTTAATCAACAATCAACAATCATCAATCATCAATCCAAAAGTGCGATCCTCAAGCCTAACGCAGCCGGAGACGATGGTCGAAGGCCTGACGGTTATCATCCATACCGAAATCTCACGGATACGTTGACCGAAAGCACCCGGGTCACTGCGGACGCCCATCAGGCGTTTCTCGATTTTTCGGATACCATTACCAGAGGATTCGAAAAGACCTTTGAAACGCAGACAAAACTTCTCGAGGCCCTGATTGCCGACGACGATTTTCAAACCGGGGACGATCCGGAAGAAGATCCCCGAAAAAAAACCGATTTACCAAGGGTTTCGCCAAAGGACCGGCGGACAGGTGAACCGGCCTTTGACCGGGACATGTGCATGGAGTTTGCCATAGGTTCCGTTGCCAAGATGCTGGGGCCGGAGTTTGCCGTAGTCGATACTCACAACGTCCGGGTTCGACTGCCCGATAAGCCCCTGATGCTGGTAGACCGCATACTCTCGGTCGAGGGTGAAAAACAATCCCTGGGCTCGGGACGGGTGGTGACGGAACATGATGTTCTGGCCGATGCATGGTATCTCGACGGGAATCGCGCGCCGGTCTGTATCTCGGTGGAAGCCGGCCAGGCCGATCTCTTTTTGTGCTCTTATCTGGGCATCGATCATGAAGTGAAAGGAAAGCGAAGTTACCGGCTTCTGGATGCAAAGGTCAAATTTCACCGAGGCCTTCCCATGCCCGGCGATGTGATTCGATACGAAATCGAGATCGATCGATTTTCCCGGCAGGGAGAAACCTGGCTATTTTTCTTCAGGTTCGAAGGGTATATCGGAGATTCGCACCTGATCAGCATGACCGACGGGTGTGCGGGGTTTTTTACCAAAGAAGAAGTGGAACACTCCCGCGGGATTATCCTGACCGAAGAAGACACCCGAGAGCTTCCCGGTGGGAAATCGGTTGACTGGCCGGTCTTCGCCTCTGAGTCTCGGTGCGACGGAAGAAAACCGGCCCCCGTCAAAAAGGAAAGCTACGATGACGCAGCCCTTGACTCCTTAAGGCAAGGTCATCTTGCCGGATGCTTCGGACCCGGATTTGACGGCATTGGACTAGCAAAATCCCTTTGGCTGCCGGGCGGAAGAATGAAGCTGATCGACCGGATTTTGCATCTGGACCCCTCTGGCGGCCGATACGGGCTCGGTCGAATCCGGGCTGAAGCCGATATTCATCCCGATGACTGGTTTTTGACCTGTCATTTCATGGATGACATGGTCATGCCCGGCACCCTGATGTATGAGTGCTGCGCCCATACGCTCAGGGTCTTTATGCAGCGCATGGGATGGGTGACGCCGAAACCCGGGGTCTGCTATGAACCGATGATCGGCGTTCAAAGCATCCTCAAGTGCAGGGGCCCGGTCACGCCGGAAACCCACAAGGTCTGGTACGACATCGATATCAAAGAAATCGGCTATGGGCCGGAGCCCTTTGTCATTGCCGATGCCCTCATGGCGGCCGACGGGCATCGTATCGTGTCGTTTAAAGACATGTCCATGAAAATGACCGGCGTCACCGGAGAGGAAATCGAATCCATATGGAAGGATAAGGACGGAGGCCATAGATCAGAGATCAGAAATCAGAAGTCGGGAGTCAGAAGCCAGAGGTCTGTGGGGCAGGCTTTCCAGCCTGCCGAAGCCGGAGATCGGAAAACCGTTCTTTATGATCGGGACAAAATATTGGCCTTTGCCGTTGGAAAGCCTTCGGAGGCCTTCGGCGATCCTTACAGGGTATTCGACATGGACCGGGTGATCGCCCGACTTCCGGGACCGCCCTATTCCTTTTTAGACCGGATTGTTGCCGTCGAACCCGTGGCATGGGTCCTGAAACCCGGGGGCTGGATCGAGGCCGAATACGACATATCACCGGATGCGTGGTACTTTAAAGCAGACAGGTCGTCGTCCATGCCCTTTTGCATCCTGCTGGAAGCGGCCCTTCAGCCGTGCGGATGGCTGGCCGCTTACCTGGGCTCCGCCCTTAAAAGCGAAAATGATTTAAAATTCAGAAACCTCGGAGGAAATGCCGTATTGCATCGCATGATTTTTCCCGAAGAACAAACATTGACCATACGCGCCCGCGTGACCAAAGTCTCCGACGCCGCGGAAATGATCATCGAACATTTTGATTTTGCGGTTTTTCAAGATGCTCAAACCATTTACTCCGGCGATACCTACTTCGGGTTTTTCACAAAGCAGGCCCTGTCACAGCAGGTCGGCATTCGAAACGCCCAAAAACATGCATATACGCCTTCTCTGGATCAACGCCGGCCGCCTCAACCTTTTATTTTTGAAGATGCAGCCCCGCTTTTTCCCGAAGATCCAGATGCTCATCCGGCACCTTATCTGGCCATGCCGGCAAAAGCCCTGCGCATGATCGATAAGATTGACGTTTTTATCGCGGACGGCGGTCCCGAAGGGCTCGGTTTTATCCGGGGGGTCAAAGCCGTAGATCCTGACGAGTGGTTTTTCAAAGCCCACTTTTATCAGGACCCGGTCTGTCCGGGTTCTTTGGGAATCGAATCGTTTCTGCAGCTCATCAAGTTTGCGGCGACCCAGAGATGGCCGCAACTTGTCAACACCCATCGTTTCGAATGGGTCACGGATGAACCCCATGCCTGGTCCTATCGCGGGCAGATCCTACCGGACAACAAACGCATCGAAGTCGACGCCGTGATCACGAAAATGGTTGAAACGCCCGCGCCGGCCCTGTACGCAAACGGTTTTTTGAAAGTCGACGGGCGCTACATCTATCAGATGGAAAACTTCGGCTTCAAACTGGTCCCGGTTTGACTTGGAAGGGATTTTAAAAAAAAATAGACAGGATTAAACAAATATACCTGGAAATTCTGTCAAAAATATAATAGAAATACCGATATGTTATATACCAACGTCCATATCGACGCCTTCGGCTATGAACTGGCCCCCAATGTGGTCACTTCCGATGATATTGAACGTCGGCTCGAACCGCTGTATGAGGCGCTCCGTTTTCAGAAAGGACAGCTCGAAGCCCTCACCGGAATTCAGGAGCGCAGATTCTGGGATCCGGGTTTTACCATGTATGAAGGCGCCGTAAAAGCCGGCCGAAAAGCCATGGATGCTTCCGCTGCTTCAGCACAAGACATCGGCATGCTGATTTACGGAGGCGTTTGCCGGGATAATTTGGAGCCTGCCACCGCCTGCGCCGTATCCAATGGTCTTGAATTGGGTCCCAACACGCAGATTTACGATGTTTCCAACGCATGCCTGGGGGTATTAAACGGGATGATCCAGATCGCCAATGCCATCGAGCTGGGTCAGATCAAAGCCGGCCTTGTGGTGTCCTGCGAATCCGCAAGACAGATTGTGGAATCGACCATTGACCGCCTGCTTGAAACAAAAACCATGGATCATTTCAAAAGCACCATCGCTACGCTGACGGGCGGTTCCGGAGCTGTGGCCGTGCTGTTGACTGACGGTTCCATATCCCATAAGGGGCATCGTCTTCTGGGCGGCGTGGTCAGATCTGCGGCCATGCATCACAAATTGTGCCGCTGGGGACCGGATACCGGAATACCCGCCAGCGGTCTCCATGTCATGCAGACGGATTCCGTGGGGGTTTTGCAGCATGGTGTGGCCCTCGGCATCGAGACCTACGCGGCATTTAAGAGAGAACTCTCCTGGCCCGACGATAAACCGGACAAGGTCATATGTCATCAGGTGGGGGCGACCCACCAAAAAAATATTCTCGCATCCATTGGAATTCCAGAGGAAAAAGACTTTACGACCTTTAAGTATCTGGGAAATATCGGCACGGTGTCCCTTCCTATTACGGCAGCCATTGCAGCAGAGCGGGAGTTCCTGGCTCAAAACGATCTGGTCGGTTTTTTCGGCATCGGCAGCGGCCTGAACTGCCTGATGCTGGGGGTGAAGTGGTAAATAATATCGCAATAAATATCCGACCCCAGATAGGTCGGCTTTGATTTAACCCCTGAAAGGGGCTGGTCTACCTAAAACCGAACAAGTTAAAAGTGCCTAAAGTGATCTAAAGTGCCTAAAGTTATGGCGTCGCTTTGCTCCGGTAATTTTATATCATTGACAGAATTCCTCAATCCCGCCAAGGCAGGACTCACTTTAAACTTTAGATCACTTCACACTTTTTCAGCGGTTCCTTTAGCAGAGCCAACTATCTCTGACCTGCTCCAAAGGACCAAGTTTTCAATATCACAACTAAACCTACAAGAAACGAAAGGAGAACGCTTTGAAAAAAACAGCATTTCTTTTTCCGGGTCAAGGTTCGCAGGCCGTGGGCATGGGGCTTGATTTTTATCAGGAATATGATGTGGTGAGAGAGCTGTTTGATATGGCCGAAGAAATTTCCAAAATAAACGTATCGAAACTCTCCTTTAAGGGTCCCATGGAAGATCTTACGCAAACCGTCAACCTCCAGCCGGCTGTCACCGCGGTGAATCTGGCATGTCTTGCAGCCATTGAAAAAGAAGGCGTCCGGCCCAACATTTGCGCAGGCCACAGTCTCGGTGAATACAGCGCCCTAAGCGCTTCGGAGATTGTCTCCCGGGAAAATACATTCAAACTGGTCTTTAAGCGAGGGGAGCTCATGCACCGTGAAGCCACCCGGAACAAAGGGGCCATGCATGCCATTATCGGGCTTTCCATAGATGAAGTGACCGAAATCGTCGATCAGGTGAAAGTCGAAGGAGTTGTGGCGGTTGCCAATCATAATGCCGAAAAGCAGATCGTGATCACCGGTTCTCCCGATGCCGTTGAAAAGGCGTCATCCATGGCTTCCGAACGCGGCGCAAAATCCGTACTCCTGAAAGTCAGCGGCGCATGGCACAGCGACCTGATTAAAGGCGCTTCTGATGAATTCAGAGACTTTATTGAATCCATTCAGTTTAATACACCCCAGAGGCCCCTGATATTTAATGTCACCGCAGACTTTGAAGAAGAGCCCGGTGAAATAAAGTCAATCATGGCCCGTCAGCTCTGCAGTCCGGTCAAGTGGTACGACGCCATGTGTAAGCTTATGGATGAACATGTTGAAATATTTGCAGAAGTTGGGCCGGGAAAAGTCCTTGCCGGCCTGTTGAAAAAGATTCTGCCCAAAGACTATCCATACCGGATTTTCAATGTTAACAGCATGAAATCACTTGAGTTATTTTTAAAGGACGCTACATGATTTCCAAATGTCGGAACCTGCGTTTTTAAAAAATGGCGAAAAAGTAATTTTGTGCTTTACTTATTCTTTTTCATATTGTAGTCTTATCATTTACATCAAGGAAAGGTACGGTTTCACTCAAGGGTTGAATTATGAAAAAGAAAGATATCGAATATTTCAAAAAGTTTCTAAACGAGCGACTCGAGGAGCTGCTAAGCCATGCAGACAATACGGTCTCAGGAATGACAACGCCCAAGGAGAATTTTCCTGATCCAACCGACCGTGCATCCCTTGAGGCAGACCGCAATTTCATGCTTCGTATTCGGGACAGAGAAAACAAATTGATTAAAAAGGTCAAAAAAGCTTTAGACCGCATTGAAAACGGCACCTTCGGTGTTTGCGAAAAGTGTGGTGAAGATATTTCCGTTAAACGTCTCAAGGCCAGACCGGTCACCACGTTGTGCATTGACTGCAAAACCAAAGAAGAGGCCTTTGAAAAAGCCCTCGGATTATAAATCGAGGAGAAACCTTTGAAAAATGTTCATTTTTGTTCGAGTTCAAGGAAGGCGAAAATTTTAACCAAAGGAATACATTGAGTATTTCGAGGATTAAAATTTGAGCCTGACGCAGAAATCAGGCAAAAAGGAGCGTTTTTCAAAGATTTCGAAATCAATAAGCATGTGAAAATCGACCTTCATATCCACTCAACTGCTTCAGATGGCACCCTCTCGCCGTCGGAAATACTCGCCCTGGCCCAAAAACTCGATATTGCGGCAATATCCATAACAGATCATGATACGCTGGAGGGTTCAAAAAACGCCCTTTCCTGCGGAATTCCCCCTTCGGTCAAATTTTTAACCGGTGTTGAAATCAGCGCCGATCCGCCGGATTCTTTTTCGCTGTCCGGAAGCCTTCACATCCTGGGGTATGCCGTAGATGCCGATCATCCCGAACTGAATCAAACACTTGCCATGTTAAAGAATTCCAGGCAAAACCGAAACCCTAGAATTCTCGAACTGCTTTCCGACCTGGGCATTGAAATTACCTTTGACGAACTCAGGGAACTGGCTGAAGAACGTCAACTGGGAAGACCCCATATTGCACGACTTATGGTTGAAAAAGGGTATGTACCGTCCATCGATACGGCATTCGATCGATATCTGGGACACGGCAAGCCGGCCTATGTGGATCGTTTTCGCTTCGGATGCGCAGACACCATACGCATCATTTTAGATGCAGGAGGGATTCCTGTTCTGGCGCATCCAGTGCTCTTGAACATACAAAAAGGCGATATGTTTGAAAATTTGATTGCGTCGTTAACGGAAATGGGTATGCGGGGTATAGAAGTCTATTATCCGGAACATACCCGGGATCTTATGGATTATTATTCTCGGATCGCCCGTCGACATGATTTATTGATCACCGGCGGCACGGATTTTCACGGTGATTTAAAACCCGAAATAAAAATGGGATCCGGGACCGGGAATCTTTATATTCCCTACGAGTTGTACGAAAAGCTTATCTCGAGTTTAAGTTGAAACAAATGGACCCAATGACACAAACCGACTTGATAAGATTTCAGAACAAAATTAATTATAAATTCAAAGATTTAGAAATACTTTCCCAAGCGCTCAGACACAGTTCGTTTGTAAACGAAAATCTTGATTTGAATATTGAAGATAATGAGCGGCTGGAATTTTTAGGGGATGCCGTTCTCAACCTTGTTGTCGGCCACATCCTGATGAAACGCTATCCTGAGCTGCATGAAGGCGATTTGTCCAAAATACGCGCCGGCATGGTCAACGAATCTCAACTGGCTTCCATTGCCCAGCAAATAGATCTTGGTTCGTACGTACAACTCGGCAAAGGCGAAATTCAAACAAAAGGATGGGAAAAAAAATCGATTCTGGCAAACACATTTGAAGCTGTTGTTGCGGCTGTTTATCTGGACGGCGGGTTTGATGCGGCATTTAAAATTATCGACGGCCGATTTTCTCCTCTGCTCGAATCCGTTGTCGCATCTCCGGCAAATCATGATTACAAGAGCCAGGTTCAAGAACTTGTCCAAATGAAGCATCAGGAGATGCCGGTTTACACCGTTGTTCGTGAGATCGGACCGGATCATAACAAAACCTTTAGCGTACGGCTTGAAGTCGGAGACATGCAAACCGAAGGCGCCGGAAAAAGCAAAAAGGCTGCCGAGCAGGAAGCCGCCAGAAAAGGTCTTGAAATTTTGAAAACAGATGATTAATGCCGTCTCCACGCACCACCCCTTCATCGTTCCGGTTTTTTTACCCCACGCCGGATGCCCCCACCAATGTGTTTTCTGCAACCAGACATCCATTACCGGCACGCCGCGGGATATTTTGTCCATGGAAAAGGTGGAAACCAACATCCATGGATTTCTCAAATACAAAAGAGATTATCACCGTTCTGCACAGGTGGCATTTTACGGCGGAAATTTTTTGGGCCTCGATAAAGATCATATCAAGGGTCTTTTGAATGTATCGATAAAATTCGTAAAAAACAAAGACATCGAGGCCATCCGGTTTTCCACACGCCCGGACACCATAGATGCCGATCGGCTTGATATCATAAAAGATTATCCGGTCTCCACCATCGAGATCGGCGCTCAGTCCATGGATGATCGCGTGCTGGCCGAGGCCAAAAGGGGCCATCTTGCGACGGATACTCAAAGGGCGGCAGCGCTGCTAAGAGAGCGGCATTATGAAACAGGCATACAAATGATGGTGGGGCTGCCGGGAGAAGACGAAGAGAGCTCCCTATCCACCGGACATTGCATTGGAGAACTCGCGCCCGATTTTGTGAGAATCTATCCGGCCGTTGTCCTCAAAGACAGCCGGCTCGCCAAATGGTATCGAAACGGCCGGTATCGTCCCTGGTCCCTTGAACGTTCCGTGGCCCAGGTCAAAAAGCTATACCTGCATTTTAAAAAAAAGGGGATCCGGGTTATCCGGATGGGACTTCAGGCCGCTGAAGATCTGGACAGCGGCGCCGCCATTTTAGCCGGGCCGTATCATCCGGCTTTCGGTCACATGGTCCATTCGGAAATTTTTCTGGATAGGGCTGTTGCGGTCATGAAGGCCGAAAGGATTTCAAAAGATGGGGCCGTCTTAAAAGTTCATCCGCGGTCGATCTCGAAAATGAGAGGGTTAAACAATAAAAACGTGGATATCCTGAAAAAAAGATTCCATATCCAATCCATACAGATCCTTCCGGATTCGTCGATTCCCGAAGACAAACTCGCACTTGAAATATGATCCATTTAAAAAGAGACCTTTGAAAAATGCTAATTTTTGTTCAAGTTCAAGGAAGGCGATAATTTTAACCGAAGGAATACATTGAGTATTTTGAGGATTAAAATTTGAGCCTGACGTAGAAATTGGGCAAAAAGAGGCGTTTTGCAAAGGTCTCAAAAAGTTGAAATGCTTGATTTGGGTAAAAATATTTGCCTGCATATTGAAAATGTTCAATTACTGCTTATTTTTAAAGGTCGTTCCTTATGACAAAAAAAACATATGCGGAAAAAATGGCACTTTAGAGCAGCAACATCTCAATTCAAGCAACGCTGTAACTTCCAGCATGATAGCATACATACAGTTTTGGCTGTTGTAGATAAAAAGGAGCGCTATAAATGGCACAAAAAATAAAGCCTTTACCGAATCATAAGGGCAAAAATTTATTGGTAAAAAGCAAATCCAATTTAAAAATATCACAGACGTTGATTGTCCCCGAATCGAAGGTGAGAAGCTCAAAATCCGGATCGATAACTTACAAAGATCTTGCCCCTAGGAAAAAACCCAAGGATGATTTATGTACCCATTGCGGCGTTCGCCAAAAAGGACCGGGTTTTCGCTTCCTTTGTCGATATTGTTTTCGAAAAGCAGGTGAAGAGACGGTTTACTCCATCAACTCCGGTACGATGAACAAGGATATTTTTTCCCAGAAAATTCCTTGGTAATGGCGAGTATTTTTTTTGATGTATACTCCCCCACGTCAGCCAGCGCATCAATGGGTAAAAATGAAGGGGCATTGTTTGAATATAGACAGGTGACGGACGCGGGGAAATCCTCGTCAGCCTCATAAAAAATATAACAAAGGGCGATTTTCGGAAGCGGATAAACCATAAATGAAAAATCGCCGCCCACATGGGAGGGCGCTTCACACCCGTTCAATGCCGCGATGATTTGCCCGGTCGATGCCTGGATTGCTTCAACATGGGGGATCAGGATCTGCTGGGTATGGGTCACAAATGCACTGGCATACGGCATGCTGTTGGGAAGATCTTTGAAGGCTTTCAGCGGCTCGACCCGGCATGCTTCAAGGGTGGTATTCAACGCAAAAAGGGAGATCAAGATTCCGATCACACCGGTTTGCCGGACATTTCCCAAAAAGATGCCGTCGGATCGAATCTCGCAGTTTTCCCCGAACGCTTCAAATAAAAATACACCGTCACTCTGCCGGGCGGACATTGCATCGGCAAGATCCGGCGAAAGATTTTCAAACAATTTATCAAGATTATCCCGTACGATTTTAGCGTAGTTATTGCTCATCATTCCCACCCTATCAAAAGCTATTAAATATCCGACTCCAGAGGGGCCGGCTTTGATTTAACCCCTGGAAGGGGCTGGTTTACTTAAAGACGAACAAGTTAAAAGTGATCTAAAGTGATCTAAAGTGCCTAAAGTTATTGTGTCGCTTCGCTCCGCTGATTTTATATAATTGACAGGATTCCTTAACTTTAGCTCACTTCACACTTTAGCTCACTTCACACTTTTCCAACGATTCTTCAGGCGAAGCCATTTGTCTCTGACCTGGCCCAGAGAGCAAGGATTTCAATGTCAGATTAAAATTGTTGGATCAATCCTTCCCTTAATATAGAACCTATTAACAAACTTTTCCGTATTCCAAAAGACGTTAATAAACCCAAAAGGCTTTATTGATCGAATCCGATCTTGATTTTCGATTTAATTTCAGATATCTGATTTAGATAAGACAGTGTTGTACAGTTTGCCGTGAGGCCTCCCTGCTTCCTTGACTCTTTTTTAGATATCGGTTGGCGATATTTCTTTCATCGAAATTTCAGTCCGGAAACGGTTTTGAATAACCGCAAGGAATGAACCATGAGCGAGAAGAATCGATCTGCAAAAAAACGCATGGGAAAATCGATCATCCCACCGAATGACATCGCGCATACCATCAACTTAGCCATCGTCGGCGGTGGCAGAGCCTGTAAATTTTTTCTGAATCTGCTCCGCAATGAATCTTTTACCTATCTAAAGATCAATATCGTCGGTGTATGCGATATCAACCCGGAGGCTGAAGGACTTGTTTTAGCCAAAGAACTGGGTATATACACCACCAATGACTTTCAGGATCTTTTTAAGATAGAAAAACTTGACAGTATCATCGAACTGACCGGCAGCAAAGAAGTTCTGCTCGACATCATCCGTTTCAGGCCCAAGGAAGTGGGGGTCATCGAACATAACATAGGAAGATTATTGCGAAGTTTTTTCGAGGTCAACCAGCGCCTTAAATCTGCAGAAGAACAACTGGCCTTTGAAAAACAGTTTTCAGATTTTTTGATTCATCAAAGTACGGCGGCCATTGTCATAATCAACACGGATTTTACCATTGTTGAACTCAATGAACCTTACTTGAAAGCCGTCAATAAATCCAGAGAAGAAGTGGTTGGAAAGCATTGCTATCAAATCTCTCACGGCTTCAGTGTGCCATGCTCCAGTGCGCAACCAGGGATGAAATGCCCCATGGTGGAGACGTTGCGAACGGGGATGTCCAGCCATGTCATTCATGAGCACCCCCACCCGGGAAAAGGATCAACTTTTTGTAATTTAAATGCGTTGCCTTTATTGGACGAGAACGGCGAAATCCATCAAATCATCGAAGTTTGGAGAGATATCACGGAGGAAGTGTCTAACAGCTGGACAAAACATATCAAAGAAATAAAATCCGACCTTCAAAAGCTGGTCCAGGAAGACCGCATGATATCTTTAGGAAAACTCGTGGCCAGTTGCGTCCATGAAATCAACAACCCCATCCAAGGGTTATTGACATTTACGTATTTAATGCAGGAAATACTTTCCGAAGGCAGACCGAGACCGGAGGATCTGGAGCAGTTTAAAAGCCATCTCTCTTTTATGTCCAAAGAACTGGAACGCTGCGGCAACATTGTCTCCGGCCTGCTTTCATTTTCCCGCGAAACGCCAAAGGAATTCAAAGAAGTTGATCTTAACGACGTATTGAACTCCGTCATTAGCTTAACGCGCCATAAAATGGAGCTTTTCAATGTCGAATTGACGACCCGCCTTCATCAAGGGCTGTTAATCGTGCAGGGCGATGAGCGTGAGTTGCAGCAATGCTTTCTCAACCTGATTTTCAATGCCATTGAAGCCATGCCCAACGGCGGAAAATTGCAAATCATTTCGGAACTGGAAAGAAATAATAAAAATGTTCGAATAGAGATTCGGGACACCGGCTATGGCATCTCCAAGAAAAATCTTGAACATATTTTTGATCCTTTTTTTACGACAAAAGGAGAAGGAGAAGGTACCGGTCTCGGGTTATCCATTGTCTACGGCATCACCAAAAATCACAAAGGCAATATCAGAGTCAACAGCAGAGTAGGAGAAGGGAGTTCCTTTGTTTTGACTTTTCCTGTATATTAGTTTCTTTTGCCCGATGGAGGCAGACTATGGATCGAAAAATGAGTGTCATGATTGTGGATGATGAGGCTATCGTTCGGGAATCCCTTTTTCACTGGTTTAAAAAATACGGCCACTTAGTGGAAACCGCATCATCGGGTTTTGAGGCTTTGGAGAAGCTGGAAACATATCCTTATCAGCTTCTTTTCGTAGATATCAAGATGCCGGGGATGGACGGCATCGAACTGTTGGAAAAAATAAAATCAGATTTCCCGGACACCATCGTAATTATCATTACCGCATATGGATCGATCGAGTCGGCGGTGAAAGCCATGCGAATCGGTGCTTCGGATTATTTGTTGAAGCCTTTCAAACCGGACCAGCTCTCTCTTGTCATGGAACGAATATCCGTTCAAGAAAAGCTCATGTCACAATACAACTATCTGAAAGGGCATCTGGACAAAATCACCCGTTTCGAAAACATTATCGGCCAATCGCCGGCGATGGAAAAAGTTTTCAGTCTCATTCCGGAGGTTGCCCAGAGCGATGCTTCTATTTTACTCGTTGGAGAAACCGGTACCGGCAAGGAACTGGTAGCCAAAGCCATCCATGCGGAAAGCCGCCGGTCTCATCTTCCCTTTATTGCCATCAACTGCGGTGCGATGCCGGAATCTCTTTTGGAAAGCGAGCTTTTCGGGCACCAAAAGGGCGTATTCACCGGTGCCACCCGCGCTCGTAAAGGATTTTTGGAGGTCGTTTCCGGAGGAACCCTCTTTTTGGATGAGATTGGAGAAATCAGCCCCAAAATGCAGATCAATTTATTACGCGTTCTGGAGGAAAAAAAAATAACGAGCATTGGAAGCAGAGAACCGGTTGAAGTTGATTTCAGACTCATCTCAGCCACACGAAGAGATTTGAAAAGGGAAGTCACTGAAGGAATTTTCAGGGAAGATTTTTTTTACCGCATCAATGTCATTATGATCGAAATTCCGCCGCTTAGAAAAAGAAAGGAGGATATTCCTCTGCTGGTAGAGCATTTTCTGAAAAAGTATTGCCAGGAAACCACCAAATATGTCGATCATGTCACCCGGGATGCTATGGATTTGTTAAGACGCTATGATTGGCCGGGAAACGTCAGGGAATTGGAAAATGCCATTGAAAGAGCGGTCGTGCTTTCCAAATCCCGGACTCTCGGCGTTGAAGATTTATCCTTCATTCGGCCGCCTGATCTGAAGTTTTCGAAAACGCTGTCGTTACGCGAGATGGAAAGGGTATATATTCAACAGATTCTTGAAGAGAACAACTGGAATGTGACCCAATCCGCCAACGTTTTAAAAATCAACCGCGTTACGCTCCATAAAATGATGAAACGGTATCGTTTGGAAAGGCCTTAAAGGTTGACCTCAAAGAAAATATCCGTCGGCGTGGTACCGCTGGGAGATATCCCCGAATTCGATTTACAAGTTATCGTCGACCATATCATTGGGTGTTTCAAGCTTGTCGCTCAAATTCTTCCGCGCTTCGAACCTCCTGGCAATGCTCTCGATGAAAGACGGTTGCAGTATAATGCCGGTATTATCATTGAAACCATGGAAGCCATGCAATTCAGCAATTATGATAAAGTTATCGGTGTTCTCGATAAGGATCTTTTTATTCCTATCTTTACCCATGTCTTCGGTGAAGCCAGACAGGGAGGAAAATGCGGGTTGGTTTCATTGTATAGATTGGCGAAAAACCCCGACGGTTCAATCCCTCCTGAATCTTCTATCAACGAACGTGCTGCAAAAGTGGCGCTTCATGAGCTGGGACATCTTCTAGATTTACTTCATTGTGAGCGTAAAAAGTGTCTCATGCACTTCTCTGGAGGTATCGATGAAGTGGATGAAATGTCCCTCGATCTTTGCGAGTATTGCACAGTTTATCTTCAGGACAAACTTCGTTGAAACGTGGAATGGGCTATCTGCCGAGAAGTGGTTTCAAAACCTTCAATCGGGCTCAAGGTCAAGGCGGGCTGAAACGGCCAACCGCAGGAATATCTTGAATATGTAGAGGATTGGGAGTCTCAGCCCAACACAAAGATTGAGCCCGAGTGGGAGTTTTGAAACCACTTCAAATGATTGAATGCTAATCGGCTACAACCGTTGTAGCCAAAAGCAACGTTTGTTTATCTGTCTGATTTTAAAATATTTTTATATAAATTATATCTTCAACCATTCCCGTGATGTAGCCAAAATATTCACTCCCCTTTTTATATATAAAATTCCGACAAATCTCTTCCCATTGCAGTGACAAAAAATATAAAACAATTTCAACAAGTAAGTGTCCTAAATATCATTCTGTCACATTTTGGCATTCTCATTGCAATATTGTAAGACAAATGAAAAAGATACGTACGGTTTCATTTCTGTATTGGAAAATTGCTGATATTCAGTTTCGACTCCATAGCGTTTTACCTCTGAGTGCAAGGAGGTCATAATCATGAAACATAATATGTATTATTGGGGAAAACAGGAAGCGGCCGGAAGAAAAGGCAGGTTGAATGCAAAGAATCTTATTGGTGTCGACCAGCCCTTTGGTTACGAAGAAGTCGTTGCAATAACCGGGTCGGAATATGTTCAGAGGCTGAACTCTGACGGTGTAACGGTTATTCCGTACGAGGAGCTGAGAAGAAATTCCATAGCCATTAACTGAGAGGCCTACCATGAAACGTAACATAAATAAAACAAAGGAAAAAGGTGTTGATAAAAGAGAACGCATCGGGCCTGATCAGCCCTTTGATTACGATGAGGTCGCTTCGATAACCGATCCGGATTATGTTCGACATATGAACCGGGACGGTCTGGCGTGCACGCCTTATGAAGAAGTCAAGAAAAATATTCCGGGTTATTATTTATCTGAAGACAAATGTGTCTGGATGAGAGCCGGAATCATCAGTTTCAAGTTATGTGACTACGACTATGATTGTTATCACTGTCCATTCGATCAAGCCATGAAAAAAGCTATAGCTGAAAAGATTGCACCAAAGAGAAAGGAAAGAACTGCTGCCTGGACAACACACGTTCAAACAAAATACAAAGTTGCCGCAACACCGTGCATCCATTTTTTATCGGGTCGCATCTCGTCACCGGAAGACTGTTCCGGCAATTACTTATGCCATCATTGTTCGGTCCATGAGTTGCTGGACCAAGAAAGGCATCCGGAGGCCTCGGAAAAGAGAGAATACGCCAATGTATCCGGGTACAAAATGATGGATGATTATTTTTATCATTTTGGTCATTCCTGGGTAGACATAGAACCATTTCGACGGGCTAGGATCGGGATGGACGATTTTATTTCAAAGGTTTTGGGACCCGCAGATGAGATAAACCTTCCGCCGGTTGGAACATTGATAAAACGAGGCGAAATCGGTTGTATATTGACTCGAAATAATAAAAAGGCTCCCTTGCAATCTCCTGTATCCGGAACCGTTTACGCTGTGAATGATAAAGTGGGGAAAAATCCCGAACTCGCCCATGATGATCCGTTTCATGAAGGATGGTTATATATACTGGATGCTGAAAATCTCGAACCGGAACTGGAAGGGCTCTATTCCGGACAGGAATGCTTTCAATGGATGGAAAAGGAGAGTCAAAATCTCTATAAACTTATGGGCGCCAGATATGAGAGGCTGGCGGCTACTGGCGGGGAGCCGGTCGATGATTTCTATGGGAATTTTCCTGAAATGGATTGGGACCTGCTGATAAAAACTTTTCTTCATATGGCAAAAACTCGATAGTTCCTTATCGAATTCGCAATATATTCGATTCACTTGCAACGGTTGATCACGAACCGACAATGAAAGGAGCTTCTGACATGCAACATAATGTTTATGAATTTAAGCGGAAAAAAGCGGGTAGTAATGATAAGGGAGCTGATTCAAAAATAAGCGTCTCGCCGGATCAGCCTTTTGATTACGATGAAGTAATTGCCATAGCCGGACCGGAATATGCCTGCCACTTGAACCGCGATGGAATCAGTGTGCCTTATTACGAAGAAGTCAAAAGAAATTTTTATGGTATGCTTTTAAAAACCGTTAAGAAACCAACATACGTCAATGTATCTGGATTTCAGATGGCGGACAATTATTATTACCATTCAGGCCATTCCTGGGCTCAGATGGAACTTAAGGGGAGTATTAGAATCGGAATCGACGATTTTATCTCAAAGGTCTTCGGGCCGGCAGATACAATAAATCTTCCTTCTGTCGGAGATTTTTTGAAACAGGGAGAAGCGGGATGGGAGCTGAATCGCAATGGCCACAAGGCGCCTATGGTATCTCCAGTGTCAGGAACCGTTATATCCGTAAATGACACTGTAATAAAG